>NZ_BAAGZI010000064.1:0-21511 GCF_054778695.1 Actinocorallia lasiicapitis | reverse complement strand
AGGATCACCAGGATGCCGGTGATGAGGATCTGGTAGATCGAGGGGACGCCCATGAGCTGGCGGCCGTTGGCGGTGACCGGGATGGTGGCGGCGGCCTGGTGTGTGGGGCTCGGGCTGGCCGTGTTGACTACGGTGACGCTGGTGGGGTGGGTGGCGGCGCCGCGGACCGGGTTGGGGGGCGGGCTGCCCGGGGTGTTCCGGACGGCCGTGAACTTCTGGCTGGTGGCGCACCACGCGGGGTTCTCTGTGCCCAGCGGGCGGGTCGGGATGCTGCCGCTCGGGCTGATCCTGCTGCCCGGCGGGCTGCTCTACCGGAGCGGCGGATGGATCATCGGGGCGGCCGAGAAACGGTACCGGCGGCGCGTGGGCGTCGTGCAGGTGGCGCTGCTGCTGGCCGCGCCCTACGCGACGTTCGCGGTGCTGCTGGCGCTGGTGGCCCGCACCGAAGAGCTGAAACCTTCGGCCTGGCAGGCGTTCGTGGCGTGCTTCTCACTGGCGTTCGTGGCCGGAGGGCTCGGCGGGGCGCGGGCGATCTCCGCGTCGCGCGGGAAGGTGCGCAGCGGGTTCGGGGCGCTGCTCCGGCTGCTGCCCGACCGGGCCCGATCCGTGGTGATGGGGCTGCTCGGCTCCGTCGCCGTGCTGGTCGGAGCCGGGGCGCTGCTCGTCGGGGCGTCGCTCGCCGTGCACTTCCGGGAGGCCGCCGACGTCTACTCGCTGCTCGCGCCCGGAGTGATCGGCGGCGGGCTGCTGACGCTCGTCGAGATCGCCTACCTGCCGAACGCGATCATCTGGGGGATGGCCTTTGCCGTCGGGCCAGGGTTCAGTGTCGGCGCGGGGACGAGTGTGTCACCCACCGGTGTGTTCCTCGGCGCGCTGCCGTCGTTCCCGCCGCTGGCGGCGCTGCCCGCGCCGGGCCCTGCCCCGCTCCTCTCGCTGCTGGCGCTGCTCGCGCCGTTCGTGGCGGGGGCCGTCGGCGGGACTCTCGTGGTCCGGTCGATGCCGAGCACCCTGCCCGAAGCGGCCCCGCTGTGGGGATTCGTCGCGGGGGCGTTGACGGGCGTCGTCACCATGATCCTGGCGGCGCTGTCCGGCGGGCCGCTGGGCGGCGGCAGGATGGCGACGATGGGGCCGTCACCCTGGCAGATCGGCCTGCTCACGGCCCTCGAAGTGGGCCTGGCGTCGGCGTGCGCCGCGTGGATCGCCAACTGGTGGCTGTTGCGGGACCGGCCCGCGCGCCCCGCCCGTCCCGAACGTCCCGAGCGTCCGAAGAGCAGCCGTTTCAGCAGGCCGAAGCCGGAGCCCGTCGTCCAGGAACCGGCCGTCGCGACGCCCCCGGCTCCGCGCCGCGCCCCCGCCGACGATCCGTTCGCGTTCGTTGAGTCCGAGCCGATCCTGCGCCGCCGCGATCACTGACCCGGCGGCGCGGGGACGTCAGAACCAGCCGCGGTACTGGTCGAAGCTGCCCGCCGGGACGTGCAGCTTCTTCTCCATCTTCGGCAGCCAGATGTCTTCGCAGTTCTTCTCGTCGGTGTTGGTGTTCGCGGTCGTCATGCACTTCCGGAACCCGGTGATCTCGTCCATCAGGTACATCGACATCCCGAACATGATCGTCGACAGGATCGCGCCGATGATCCCCAGGACGATCCCGGGCACCGCCCCCCGCACCTTGACGCCGGGCTTGCGGGCCTTGAGCCCGATCACGACGGCGGCGATCCCCACGACGACGCCCAGCGGGAGCGGGGTGCAGAAGATCGCGAGGACCAGTGAGCTCAGCCCCAGCCAGGTCGCTCTGAGCCCGGCCCGGTCGACGGTCGGGCGCTGATCGTTAACCACGGTTCTCCCAAGGAAACACGGACATCGTTTGGTGATGTCTCCAACGAATGCGCCGTTCGCGGTACCTGTTTGGGAGGAACCGCCAAGGTGCCGATAAGCTGCGGACCGGCGGAAACATCCGCCGCAGATCCGGGGGAGTACCCCTGGATCGCCGAATTCTTCCCTTCAGGAGTCCTTCAGGTGTCCGCCCGGCTCGTCGTCCTCGTCTCCGGCGCGGGGACAAACCTACAGGCGCTGCTCGAAGCATGTGCGGATCCCGCCTACGGTGCGCGGGTGGTCGCCGTCGGTGCGGATCGTCCCGGTATCGCCGGGTTGACCAGGGCGGAGGCGGCGGGGGTCCCGACTTTCGTCCTTCCGCTGGCCGATTTCGCCGATCGCGAGGCGTGGACCGAGGCGATGATCTCGGCCGTCGCCGCCCATGAGCCGACGCTCGTGGTGCTGGCCGGGTTCATGAAGATCCTCGGCCCGCGGTTCCTCGACGAGTTCACCACGGTCAACACCCATCCGGCGCTGCTGCCCGCCTTCCCCGGCGCGCACGGAGTCCGCGACGCCCTCGCCTACGGGGTGAAGATCACCGGCTGCACGGTCCACTTCGTCGACGCGGGAGTCGACACCGGCCCGATCATCGCGCAGGAGGCCGTCCCGGTCCGCTGGCACGACGACGAGGAGTCGCTCCACGAGCGGATCAAGGTCGTCGAACGCCGCCTGTACATCGAGGTGATCGGCCGGCTGTCCCGCGACGGCTGGACCGACCGCAGTGACAGACATGTCTCCATGAAGTGCAAGAGCTGTAACGAGGAAGGAACCTCCCGGTGAGCCGCATCGCCATCAAGCGCGCGCTGGTCAGTGTGTACGACAAGACGGGTCTGGAGGAGCTGGCCCGCGGTCTGCACGCGGCCGGCGTCGAGATCGTCTCGACCGGCTCGACCGCCGCGAAGATCGCCGACGCCGGGGTTCCGGTCGTCAGGGTCGAGGAGCTGACGGGCTTCCCCGAATGCCTGGACGGCCGGGTCAAGACCCTGCACCCGAAGGTCCACGCGGGCATCCTCGCCGACCGCAGGCTCGACGACCACGTCCGGCAGCTCGCCGACCTGGACGTCGCCCCGTTCGACCTGGTCGTCGTCAACCTGTACCCGTTCACCGCGACGGTCGCGAGCGGCGCGGGCCCCGACGAGTGCGTCGAGCAGATCGACATCGGCGGCCCGACCATGGTCCGCGCCGCCGCCAAGAACCACCCGTCGGTCGCGGTCGTGACTTCGCCAGGCTCCTACGCCGACGTCCTGGCGGCCGTCGCCGAAGGCGGCTTCGACCTGGCCTCCCGCCGCCGGCTGGCCGCCGCCGCGTTCGCCCGCACCGCGGCCTACGACGTGGCCGTGGCCTCGTGGTTCGCCAGCGCCTACGCCCCCGACGCGACCGCGCAGGAGACCGGCTGGCCGGACTTCGCGGCCGCCGCCCGCGAGCGGAAGGCCACCCTGCGCTACGGCGAGAACCCGCACCAGCGCGCCGCCCTGTACACCAACGGCGGGGCCGGGCTGGCCGAGGCCGAGCAGCTCGGCGGCAAGGAGATGTCGTACAACAACTACGTCGACACCGACGCCGCGCACCGCGCCGCCTACGACTTCGACGCCCCCGCCGTCGCGATCATCAAGCACGCCAACCCGTGCGGGATCGCCGTCGGCGCCGACATCGCCGAAGCCCACCGCAAGGCCCACGCGTGCGACCCGCTGTCGGCGTTCGGCGGTGTGATCGCCGCCAACCGCGAGGTCACCGCGGAACTGGCCGCCCAGCTCGACGGGATCTTCACCGAGGTGATCGTCGCCCCCTCCTACGAGCAGGGCGCGCTCGACCTGCTGCTCGCCAAGAAGAACCTGCGGGTCCTGGTCTGCGAGCCGCTCAAGCGGGAGCCGCGCGTGGAGATCCGGCAGATCTCCGGCGGGCTGCTCATGCAGTCGGCCGACGTCCTGGACGCCCCCGGCGACCTCGCCTCCGGCTGGGAGCTGAAGACCGGCACCCCGGCCTCGCCCGAGGTGCTCGCCGACCTGGAGTTCGCGTGGCGCGCCGTCCGGGCCGTCAAGTCGAACGCGATCCTGCTGGCCAAGGACGGCGCGTCGGTCGGCGTCGGGATGGGGCAGGTCAACCGGGTCGACTCCTGCAACCTGGCCGTCAGCCGGGCCGGGGAGCGCGCGACGGGCTCCGTGGCCGCGTCGGACGCGTTCTTCCCGTTCCCCGACGGGCCCGAGATCCTCATCGCGGCGGGCGTCCAGGCGATCGTCCAGCCGGGCGGTTCGATCCGCGACGAGCTGATGATCGAGGCCGCGGAGAAGGCCGGGGTGACCGTCTACTTCACGGGCACCCGCCACTTCTTCCACTAGCCCGCCGAGACGCCCCTTCCGCTGCGGCGGGAGGGGCGTTTTTGCTGATCAAGGGCGGTTTCGTGGGGCGGGGTTGGTACTCTCGCGGGGGTCGCCCCTAAGGAGTTCCCGTGCAGTACCTGCTCGCCGTGATCCTGCAGAACGTCCAGGTCTGGTCGTCCGGCCGCGAGATGATCGGCCTCGCCGCGGCCGTCTTCGCCGCCGTGCTCGCCGCCAACGCCGGCTGGACCCTCACCGACCGCCTCGTCGCCCGCCGCTCCCGCTAACGCAGCCGGGCTTCGAGGGCGGCGCGGACTTCCGGCCACTCGGAGTCGATCACCGAGTACTGGAACGTGTTCCGCACCGAGCCGTCATGCAGGATCTTGTGGTTGCGGATCTCGCCCTCGAACCGTGCGCCGAGCCGGGCGATCGCGTTCTGCGAACGCTCGTTGCGCGAGTGCGTGTGCCAGGCCACCCGGATCGCGCCTAGGTCGTCGAACGCGCGCTTCAGCAGCAGCAGTTTCGCCTCGGTGTTGACGCCCGTCCTGTGCCACTTCGTCCCGATCCAGGTGTAGCCGATGGCCAGACCCCGATGGGCGAGGTCGTAGTACGAGGTCGTGCCCGCGACCTCGCCGGTCCCCGCGTCGAGCTGGACGAACGGCACCCGCTCGCCCTTCTCGTGCTGCTCCAGGGCCTTCTCCACGAGCACCACCATCTCGGCGACGTTCCGCGGCTGCGGGTCGCTCAGCCACGTCCAGACGTCCGGGTCGCGGCCCGCCTCGAACAGCCCCTCCGCGTGGTCCACCGCGAGGGGTTCGAGCCGTACGTGGCGGCCGGTCATCACGGGGCGATCGCACCAAGTCACCCGCACGAGTCTAGATCGGCACGCCTGGGTGGTCCGACCACCTTCGGCGGGGCTGTAGAGTTTTCCCTGCGTCCACGGACGCGAGGCCCCTTTAGCTCAGTCGGCAGAGCGTCTCCATGGTAAGGAGAAGGTCTACGGTTCGATTCCGTAAAGGGGCTCCACGCTCCAGAAGGCCCCTGTTCGGGGCCTTTTCTGTTCGTCCCCGGAAACAGATGAGGGCAGCACGTTGACCGCACAGATTCTCGACGGCAAGGCCACCGCGGCCGAGATCCGCGCCGACCTCAAGCAGCGCGTCGCCGCCCTGAAGGACCGCGGCGTCGCCGTCGGCCTCGGCACCGTGCTCGTCGGCGACGATCCCGGCAGCCAGTCGTATGTGGGGATGAAGCACCGCGACTGCGCCGAGGTCGGCATCGAGTCGATCCGCAAGGACCTGCCCGCGGACGCGACGCAGGAGCAGGTCGAGGCGGCCGTCGCCGAGCTGAACGCCGATCCGGCCTGCACCGGCTACATCGTGCAGCTTCCGCTGCCGAGCCACCTCGACGAGCAGCGCGTCCTCGAACTGATCGACCCCGACAAGGACGCCGACGGCCTGCACCCCGTCAACCTGGGCCGGCTCGTGATGATGAAGCCGGGCCCGCTGCCCTGCACCCCGAAGGGGATCGTCGCGCTGCTGCGCCGCTATGACGTCCCGCTGGACGGCGCGGAAGTCGTCGTCGTCGGCCGTGGCCTGACCGTGGGCCGTCCGCTGGGCCTGCTGCTGACGCGCCGCGCCGAGAACTCGACGGTCACGCTCTGCCACACCGGCACCCGCGACCTGGTCCGCCACACCCGCCGCGCCGACATCATCGTCGCCGCCGCCGGCGTCCCCGGCCTGATCACCGCCGACATGGTCAAGCCCGGCGCCGCCGTCCTCGACGTCGGCGTCTCCCGCGTCGACGGCCGACTGGCCGGCGACGTCTCCTTCGCCGTCACCGAAGTGGCCGCCTGGGTCGCCCCCAACCCCGGCGGCGTAGGCCCCATGACCAGAGCCATGCTCCTCTCCAACGTAGTAGAACGCGCCGAACTCTCCTGATGCGCGTCGATGCGCCCTTTGAGGGGGATGAGAAGGGGACTTTGCTGGGGTTTCTTCGGTTTCAGCGGGAGACTCTGGTGATGAAGTGTGAGGGGCTTGGTGGGGAGGAGCTTCGGCGGCGGGCTGTGGAGCCGTCGGGGCTGTCGCTGCTCGGGCTGGTGCGGCATGTGGCGGAGGTCGAGCGGGACTGGTTCCGGAACGACTTCGCGGGGGAAGGGGCCGCGCGGCTGTGGGGAGACGGCGGCGGGCTTGAGTGGGACGTCGACGGGGCCGACGTGGACGAGGCGTTCGCGGCCTGGCGTGCGGAGATCGCGTACGCGGACGAGGTGATCGGCGGGACGGAGCTCGGGGCCACGGGGCGGACGCCCGACGGGCAGGTGTTCTCGCTGCGGTGGCTGGTCTGCCACATGATCGAGGAGTACGCGCGGCACAACGGCCACGCCGATCTGCTGCGGGAACGGATCGACGGGCGGACCGGGGAGTAGTGCGCCGGGCCCGGCCGCTGGAGGCGGCCGGGCCCGGGTGCCCTTGGGGGCGGTCAGCTTGCCCTCCCGTGGGAGGCTCCGTCAGCTGGCGCGCCTCGTCATCGGGGCTCTGGGGGTGTAGCCAGCCGCTGCCGGGCGGCGTGGCTCTGGGGTGGCGGCCGGGGAGCGCTGCTGCTGTTGCGGCACATGGACCGGCGGCAGCGGGCGGACCAGGCCCATGGCGATCACCTCGTTGGCGAGGCGGGTACGCCGGTTCACGCCCTCGGGGACGCGGAACTTCTGGTAGAGCCGGAGGAGGTGCTGTTTCACAGCGGCCTCCGTCACGACCAGATCGGTTGCTATCTCGCGTGCCGTCGCGGGCGCGACGAACGCCTCGTCGGAAAGTGCCGGGCGGCACAGGGACGTCAGGACGTCGATCTCTCTCCGGGTGAGCTCCGGGGCGACCTGGCGCTTCAGTTCGGTCTCCGGATCCACCTCCTCGCGGGGGATGCCCCCGAGCCGGCCTCGGGCCGACCCGAACGCGACGACGTCTCCGTCTTCGAGGACTCTTCGGGCGATGGGACGTCCGTTGACCCTGGTCCCGTTCCGTGAAAGCCCCATGTCGACGACGTACACGTAAGGCCCGCGCCGTACGAGTTCGGCATGGAAGCGGGACACGCTCGGATCCTCCAGACGGATGTCCACCCCCTTCCCTCTGCCGACCGTCGTGACGTCGGGACGTAGCGGCACGACCATGCCGCTGTCCTCGATCCGTATGAACGGCCCCTCCACTGTGGTTCCTCCCACTCAGTTAGCGACCCCTGTCGTCGGAGTTACCCGGCCCGTACCCGGGGACAATCCTGCTACCCGTGGGTAGGAATTGGAGCGGCAGTGGGTTTGCGTTGGAAAGCCACGGGTCCGCCGTAAACTTCGTACGTGACCACAGGTGACCGTCCAGGGCGGATGGAGCAGGGGAGCGGCCGGCGGGTCAACCGCCGCCGAAGGACCGTTCCCACCTCCAAGAAGACCGATGTCCAGGGTTGGTCAGCGCAGTGGCCCTACCTCGTCGTGCTGACGGCGCTGATCGTGGGCTTGCTCACTTGCTGGAGCAGCTACAAGGCGGGCGCGCTGCTGATCTCCGCGGGGCTTCTGTTCGGGGCCGGCGCGCGGTTCGCGATGCCCGAGAGCCGGGTCGGTTTCCTCGCGACGCGGCGCCGCTGGCCGGATGTGATCACCATGGCCGTTCTTGGTCTCGGCATCGGTGTTCTCGCGCTGATCACCAAGGCAACTTGACCGAAACAGGGGGGAGAGGTCTAGACCGCTCCCTGCCACCGGCTACGCTTTCCAGTTGAGCCTTACAAAGGTCCGCAGTGCACGGAAAGGGACAGCCACTAGCAATGCCCAAGATCAAAGTAGAGGCGCCCGTCGTCGAGCTCGACGGCGACGAGATGACCCGGATCATCTGGCAGTTCATCAAGGACCAGCTGATCCTTCCGTACCTGGACGTGGACCTGAAGTACTACGACCTGGGCATGGAGAACCGCGACGCCACCGACGACCAGGTGACGATCGACGCGGCCAACGCGATCAAGAAGTACGGCGTGGGCGTCAAGTGCGCCACGATCACCCCGGACGAGGCGCGCGTCGAGGAGTTCGGCCTCAAGAAGATGTGGAAGTCCCCGAACGGGACCATCCGCAACATTCTCGGCGGCGTGATCTTCCGCGAGCCGATCATCATGCAGAACGTTCCGCGGCTGGTGCCGGGCTGGACCCAGCCGATCGTCGTCGGCCGGCACGCCTTCGGCGACCAGTACCGCGCCACTGACCTGAAGGTCCCGGGCGAGGGCACGCTCACCCTGACCTTCACCCCCAAGGACGGCTCCGAGCCCATCGAGCTCGACGTCTACGACTTCCCGGGCGCCGGCGTGGCCATGGCCATGTACAACCTGGACGACTCGATCCGCGACTTCGCGCGCGCCTCGTTCCGGTACGGCCTCGACCGCAACTTCCCGGTCTACCTGTCGACCAAGAACACGATCCTGAAGGCCTACGACGGCCGCTTCAAGGACATCTTCGCCGAGGTCTTCGAGACCGAGTTCAAGGCGGAGTTCGACGCCGCCGGCCTCACCTACGAGCACCGCCTCATCGACGACATGGTCGCCGCGGCGCTCAAGTGGGAGGGCGGCTACGTCTGGGCCTGCAAGAACTACGACGGCGACGTCCAGTCCGACATCGTGGCGCAGGGCTTCGGCTCGCTCGGCCTGATGACGTCCGTGCTGCTGACCCCGGACGGCCGCACCGTCGAGGCCGAGGCCGCGCACGGCACCGTCACCCGCCACTACCGCCAGCACCAGGCGGGCAAGGCCACCTCCACGAACCCGATCGCCTCGATCTACGCGTGGACCCGTGGGCTCGCCCACCGCGGCAAGCTCGACGGCACCCCCGAGGTCACCGCGTTCGCGGAGGCGCTCGAGGCCGTGTGCGTCGAGACCGTCGAGGGCGGTCAGATGACCAAGGACCTGGCCCTCCTGATCGCGCCGGACGCCCCGTGGCTGACCACGGAGGAATTCCTGCACGCTCTGGACGTCAACCTCCAGAAGAAGCTCGCCGTCTAGGGAATCCAGGCGACGGCCCACCCATCAGGCGGGACGTAGAGCACAAGTGCCGCGCACCTCACGAGGGGGCGCGGCACTTTTGCGTATCCGGGGGCGATAGCCTGGCAGACGCAGTATCTCGATAACGAGAGATTCGCCCATCCCTGCCTGCCTGGAGAGTTCGCCATGTCCCGCACTCCCGTCAACGTAACCGTCACCGGCGCGGCCGGTCAGATCGGGTACGCGCTGCTGTTCCGCATCGCGTCCGGCCAGCTGCTCGGCGCGGACGTGCCGGTCAAGCTGCGCCTTCTGGAGATTCCGCAGGCCGTGAAGGCCGCCGAGGGCACCGCGATGGAGCTCATCGACTGCGCGTTCCCGAACCTCGTCGGGATCGACATCTTCGACAACCCCACCGACGGCTTCGCCGGCGCGAACGTCGCGCTGCTGGTCGGCGCCCGCCCCCGCACCGCGGGCATGGAGCGCGGCGACCTGCTGTCCGCCAACGGCGGGATCTTCGGCCCGCAGGGCAAGGCCATCAACGACGGCGCGGCCGACGACATCCGCGTCCTGGTCGTCGGCAACCCGGCCAACACCAACGCGCTGATCGCGGCGTCGTCGGCGCCGGACGTCCCGGCCGAGCGGTTCACCGCGATGACGCGCCTCGACCACAACCGCGCCCTCGGCCAGCTCTCCCTGAAGACCGGCGTCCCGGTCTCGGAGATCTCCAAGGTGACGATCTGGGGCAACCACTCCGCCACCCAGTACCCGGACATCTTCCACGCCGAGGTCGCCGGCAAGAACGCCGCCGAGCTGATCAACGACGAGGCGTGGCTGGCCGACAGCTTCATCCCGACCGTCGCCAAGCGCGGCGCGGCGATCATCGAGGCGCGTGGCGCTTCGTCGGCCGCCTCCGCGGCGTCCGCGGCGATCGACCACGTCTACTCGTGGGTCAACGGCACCCCCGAGGGCGACTGGGTCTCCGCGGCCATCCCCTCCGACGGCTCGTACGGCGTCCCCGAGGGCATCATCTCCTCGTTCCCGGTCACCTCGGTGGACGGCAAGTGGGAGATCGTCCAGGGGCTGGAGATCAACGAGTTCTCCCGTCCGCGGATCGACGCTTCCGTCGCCGAGCTCATCGAGGAGCGCGACGCGGTCAAGGCCCTCGGCCTGATCTAAGCCTGCATGCGAAAGCCCCGGCCCGCCTCGCACGGCGGTCCGGGGCTTTTGCTTCTGTCCAGGTCTGGGTGGGTTACTTCGGGGTGCCGTCGGCGGTGAAACCGTGCCGGTCGAGACGGCGTTCGCGCGCGTCCGGGCTGCCGGGCAGGACCGCCGACGACAGCGCGATGACGGCCAGGAACAGCAGCACGTACAGGTACTGGCCGCCGTAGAACTCGTCGAAGACCGGGGCACCGCCGCGGATCGAGGCGTACGCCGACCAGATCACGTACGTCACGGCCTGCGACGTGATCAGCAGCGCCAGGTTGTTCCACGTGCTGTGGTACCGGCTGTTGAGATCGGCGAGGGCCCAGGCGCGGTAGTCGTCCGGGAGCGGCTTGTCGAGCAGCCGGTACCGGAACCAGGCCAGAAGGGGCGGACGCTGCGGTTTCACTTCACTCCGGGGGTCGAGACGGCGTTCCCGGAGTTTACGGGCAGCTCAGGCACGATAACGCCACCCCTGCGGCGTGACCTCGATCGGCGGTAGCCCGTCCAGCGATGTCCCGTCCTCCGCGAACCCGTGCTTCTGCAGAATCCGCCGCCGCCGGATGCGGTTGGCCCAAGGGAAGGGGACGAGGATGCACACGGTGATGAAGGCGAGGTAGTAAGACAGGTAGGGGAGTGGGACGCCGAGCTGGAAGTGGAGGCGGTGGTCCAGCACAGAGTTGAGCACGGTGGGGAGGAAGAACAGGATCACCTGCACAGGGAGATTTGTGGCGATCATGGCCCGTTGCGAGGCGAAGCGGCCGAGGACATCGTCGCGGACCCAATACCGGCACTCGTAAGGGACCCTTTTCTCACCCAGGCGGTAGGCGAGCCAGTGGAGGAAGGACGGCCGGTCGAGGAGACGGGCACGGCGGGCACCGCGCAGGACGTCCCAGATCTCCGCCCGGGTGGGACGGGTCTGGCCGGGCGCCGAGCACTCCAGATACGTCGCCAGCAGCTCCTCGCCGCGGACCTCCCGGTACCGCGGCGGGTAGGCGCGCAGCAGCCGCCGGAGCCGCCGCTCGTACACCGTGCCGGGGATCATGACAGGCCCAGCTGGGGACGGGGCGCGAGGCGCGTCCGGGCACGTTCGGCGAGCGCGGTCAGCCGCTCGGTCTCCGCGGTGACGGCGTCGCCACCGGGCGGGGTGAGCCGGTAGTAGCGCCGGAACCGCCCGTCGACGACCTCTTCGTGATCGAGCGCGATCAGCCCTTCCCCGGAAAGCCGGTCGAGCGCCGAGTACAGGGTCCCGGGCCCGAGCCGCACCCGCTCATCCGACAGCTCCCGGACGGCCGCGATGATCCCGTACCCGTACAACGGCCCTGCCACGAGGGCCAGCAGGATCAGATAACTCTGCTCCCGCATCGGCTTCACTTGCATCCCGAACATATATCGCTAACCGACACATATCGTCCACCCGGTTCCCGCCCCCAGTACTCCTCACCCCAACACCCACCCAACGAGCGTGTCGCACCCAAATGATCACAACGTGTCATCGGTAGCCTGCGCCCCCTACCCACTTGTGACTACCCCAGGGTGTGGATAACTCAATGCGCCGCCGCACGTCCCTGGCCTCCGCCTTCCTCGGAGCCACCCTCCTCACCGCCACCTTCCCCACCCCCGCCCAAGCCGCCCCCACCCCCACCACGCCCCCGAACATCAACCCCACCCAAACTAAGCCAACCCCGACCGCCCTTCACGACCCGAAGCCCGCAGTGAGCGCACCTCAGAAGGGCGAGGCCGAAACCGCCGAAAGCGCGAACGGTCCTGGCCAGGGCGCCGATGGCAGGAAGACCGCAGCGAACGCACCTCAGAAGGGCGAGGCCGAGCGGACCGGACGCGAGCGCGGCGCGGGCTTGCCTGGTCAGGGAGTCGGCGGCCCGAAGGTCGCGAAGAAGACTCCGGTCGAGGACGGGATCGCGGGTGGGGAGCGGGCGGTGTTGGGGGTTGGGTTCGGGGTGGGGGCCGGGAGGGTGCGGCAGGGGGACGGGGTGTTGTACACGGCGCGGGTGCGGAATTCGGGGGCGGTGCGGGCTGAGGGGGTGAAGGTCGTCGTGGAGTTGCCTCGGGGGGTGGGGCTGCTCGGGGCGTCGGACGAGGCGTGTGTGGAGCGGGGTGGGGGGCTGGTCTGCACGGTCGGGCGGCTGGGCGTGGGGGAGAGCTGGGATGTGGTCATCGAGGGGATGGTGAAGGGCGGGGCTGAAGGGGTGCTGGTGGGGCGGGCCCAGGCCGTCGCCGGGAACGCGGAAGGGGCCGGGGCCGAGGCGCGGATCTCGGTGAAGGCGGGGACGGATCTCGCGGTCCGGCTCCAAGCGCCGAAACGGGCTCTTGCCGGGGAGCGGTTCGTGATGGTGGCGCGGGTCGCCAACCGGGGGGCGGTGGCGGCGCGGAAGGTGCGGCTCGCCGTCGGCACCGAGCGGGCGAGGATCGTCGCCCTCGACGGCTCCTGCCGATCCCGCGGCGACGAGGGACGGTGCGAACTCGGCCGGCTCAACCCCGGTGAGAGCGTCGAACTCCGCATCGGGGTGATCGTGGACTCCGACACGCGCGGAGTGATCGGCAATTTCGCGGCCACCGCGTCCACCGAGCTCGGCGACACCGCGCCGGAGAACAACACGGCCGTCGCCCTGGTCGAAGTGGTGCGCCCCGCCGAACCCCTGGGGGAGATGCTCCCCGCGACCGGCGCCGACCCCAAACCCCTGACGGCGCTGGCGTTCCTGCTGCTCGGCGCCGGTGCGCTGCTGCGGCGGCTGGGCCGAACTCACGGCGGCCTTATATGATCTTGCGCTAGGGTTTTGCCCCTCTTGCATCGATGTATGGGGGTACCTTATGCGGCTCGCCGCAGGCTTGATCGCGACCGGGCTCGTCCTGGGGACGGCGGCCGCCGCTGAGGCCAAGGCCCCGCCGCCCCCGCCCGTCGCGCCGCCGGGCAGCGTCCCCGGCCTGGACGTCAGCTACTGGCAGGGCGAGAACGTCGACTGGCAGGACATCGCGAACAAGGGCGCCAAGTTCGCGATCATCCGCGCGACCAGGGGCACCAGCGGCAAGGTCAACGACGCCGGCCTCTACACCGACCCCTACTTCCAGCAGAACGCCCAGAATGCCCGCAATGTCGGCATCATCCAGGGCTCGTACCACTTCGCCACCCCCAACCGGACGACCGGCGCCGTCCAGGCCGATTTCTTCATCAACAACGGCGGCGGCTGGACGCCCGACGGCAGGACCCTGCCCGGCGCCCTCGACATGGAGACCGACCCGGCCAACACCTCGCTCCCCAAGGTCGACGGCCTGCGCAAGGACTGCTACAACATGACCCCCCAGGCGATGATCACCTGGATCCGGTCGTTCAGCACCCGCTACTTCCAGCGCACCGGCCGCTACCCGCTGATCTACACCAACCAGTCGTGGTGGAAGAACTGCACGGGCACCCCGGCCGAACCCACCGGCACCAGCGCGTTCAACCTGACCAACCCGCTCTGGGTGGCGAACTACCAGAAGCAGCCCACCCAGCCCGCGATGCCCGGCGGTTTCGCCAAGTACACGTTCTGGCAGTTCTGGAACGGCAGCCCGACCGAGAAGGGCGGCGCGAAGCCGCTGTTCCCCGGCGACCAGAACATGTTCCCCGGGACCCTCAAGGACCTCCAGACGTTCGCGTCCCGCCGCGACAAGCCCGTCGCCGACGCCTATGTCTCGGCCAAGGTCACCGCCCTGAAGAAGGGCAAGAAGGCCACCTACACCATCGTGGCGGGCAACCGCGGCCCGGACTCCGTCGGCCCGATGACGCTCAGCGTCCTGCTGCCCAAGGGCGTCACGGTCACCAAGGTCTCGGACGCCAAGTACTGCAAGAAGGTGAAGGGCGGCACCCGCTGCACCTTCCCGAAGGTCAACGCCAAGCAGTACGGCACCTTCTACATCAAGGTGAAGGTCGGCAAGAAGGCCAAGGGCACCCTGATCACCAAGCTCGCGGTGACGGTGCCGGGAGTCCTCGACCCCAAGCCCGCCAACAACCACCCCTGGCTGCGCGCCAAGGTCGGCGGCAAGGCCGCCAAGACGAAGTCCTAGCCGGACGGCTCAGGCTCCGAGCAACGGAAAAGCCCGGACGGGCCGCCAGACCCCGTCCGGGCCGAGCTCGTACAGCCAGAACTCCTCGACGTCGAACACGGCGTGGAACCCGGCCAGCTCCTTGAACGCCTTGTCCAGCGTGTGGTCGTCGACGTTGTGGGCGACCGTCACATGCGGGTGGTAGGAGAACATCAGCTCCCGCTCCAGCGGCGGCCTGCGCAGCTTCTCCTGGAGCAGCTCGCAGGGGCTGATCCCTTCGACGACCGCGACGAAGACGACCGGGGAGACGGGGCGGAACGTTCCCGTGCCGCGCAGCCGCAGCCGAAACGGCCCGGTCACCTCCGCGACGGACTCCAGATGGGCCACGACCTCGTCCATGGCGCTGGGCGGAACCGGGGTCGGCGGCACCAGCGTCACATGGGCGGGGATCTTCGTGGCCAGGGGGTCTCCCAGGAGCTCGCGCTGCCGTTGCAGCTCGGCTCCGTACGGTTCGGGGATCGCTAGGGAGACCCCGATGGTCTGGTCAGACTCCACGCCTCAAGTAGCCCACTCGTTCCCGCACGGTGTCCATGGTCCCCGCTGCTACTTCACCGGCACGTTCCGCACCCTTGGCCAGCATACGGTCGAGTTCCGCCGGATCGGCGAGGAGCTCGGCGGTCCGCTCGCGGATCGGCCCGAACACCTCCTGGGTGATTTCGGCCAGTTCCTTCTTGAGCTGGCCGTACCCGGCGCCCTCGAAATGGGTCTCCAGTTCGGTGACGGGACGTCCGCCGAGCGCCGACATGATCGTCAGCAGGTTGGAGACGCCCGGCTTGGTCTCGGGGTCGTAGACGATCTCCGATCCGGCGTCGGTGACCGCCCGCATGATCTTCTTCTTGAGCGGGCCCGGCTCGTCCAGGACGTCGAGGATGCCCTGCGGCGACGACGAGGACTTGGACATCTTCTTCTCGGGCTCCTGCAAGTCCTGGATCTTGGCCGTGGACTTGAGGATGTGGGCGTTGGGCTCCACGAAGGTCGGCCCGAACCGGTGGTTGAACCGGCCCGCGAGGGTGCGGGTGAGCTCGAGGTGCTGGCGCTGGTCCTCGCCGACCGGCACCAGGAAGTCCTTCTCGCCGATCGCGGGCGTGTACAGCAGGATGTCGGCGGCCTGCAGGACCGGGTAGGTGAACAGCCCGACGGACGCCGCCTGCGTGCCCTGCTTGGCCGACTTGTCCTTGAACTGGGTCATCCGGGACGCCTCACCGAACCCCGTCAGACAGCCCAGCACCCACGCCAGCTCGGCGTGCTCGGGCACCTGGCTCTGCACGAAGACCGTGCTGCGCGCCGGGTCGAGGCCGACCGCGAACAGCTGCGCCGCCGACCGGCGGATCCGCTGCCGCAGTATCTCGGGCTCGTAGTCCACGGTGATCGCGTGCATGTCCACGACCATGTAGAACGCCTCGTGGGTGTCCTGCAGGCCCACCCAGTTGCGGACGGCGCCCAGGTAGTTGCCGAGGTGGAAGGAGTCGGCGGTCGGCTGGATCCCCGAAAGGACCCGCGGACGGGAAGGCGCGGTTGTCTCAGGCACGGTCACGTTCCGATTCTCCCAGAAGGCTCGTCCTGCCTTACGACGTCCGCCACCGGCTCCTGGTTGGGCGCCGTGCCGGTTTCGGCCGGGATCGGGGTGACCCGGACGCGTGCGACGCGCCGCACGTCCATCAAGGTGATCTCCATCCGGTGCCGGGCGTGGACGGTCCACTCGCCCGGAGCCGGGACGTGCCCGAGCGCCGCCATCAGAAACCCGCCGACGGTCTCGTACGGCCCTTCGGGCAGCTCGATGCCGGTCTCGGCGGCGAAGTCGGCGGCGTTGGTGAGCCCGTCGACCTCGACGACCCCGTTCTGCAGGCGGAGCGCCTGGGAGTCGCCGACGTCGTACTCGTCGCGGATGTCGCCGATCAGCTCCTCGACGAGGTCCTCGAGCGTGACGATCCCGGCGGTACCGCCGTACTCGTCGATCACGATCGCGAGATGCTGCCTGGCCTTCCGCATCTCCGACATGACGGGCAGGATCCGGCGCCCGGCCGGCAGGTACATCACCTCGCGCACCACACCGGAGAGCGGCTTGCCCGACTCCATCGCCGTCGGGTTCAGCAGGTCCCGGACGTGGACGAAGCCGATGACGTCGTCGTGGTTGCCCTGGAAGACGGGGAACCGGGAGTGGGGGCTGTCGGCGACCTGGCGGCCGGCCTCGGTGAGGGGGAGGGTGGCGTCGAGGAACTCGACCTCGGTCCGCGGCACCAGGACCTCGCGGAGCTGGCGTTCGCCGGCCGCGAAGACGTCCTCGATCAGCTCCCGCTCGTCCTGGGTGATCTCGTCGTGGCCGGCGACCAGATCGCGGACCTCCTGGGCGCTGAACGGCTCCTCACGGCCCCGGCCGCGGCCCAGCAGCCAGCCCGCCAGCACCCCGGCGGGCAGGAGCAGGAGCATCAGGGCGGCGCTCACGACGCGCTCGCCCTGGAACGTACCGATCTATGGCTAGGCTTCATGTCCGAGGTGGAGTCGGGGAACGGTCGAAGGTCAATGTACTGGTTCCCCAGCAAGAGAGGCATGGAACGTGAAGCTGCTGGTCACAGGTGGAGCCGGATATATCGGCAGCGTGGTGGGCGCGCAACTGCTCGGCGCCGGGCACGAGGTCGTCGTGCTCGACGATCTGTCGACCGGCCACGCCGATGCCGTCCCGGCGGGGGCGCGGTTCGTCCAGGGCAGCCTGCGGGACGCGGCGTACGGGCTGCTCGCCGAGGGCGGTTTTGACGGCGTGCTCCATTTCGCGGCGAAGTCCCTGGTGGGCGAGTCGGTGGAGAAGCCGGCCCTGTACTGGGACAAGAACCTCGGTGAGTCGCTGGCCCTGTTCGACGCGATGCGCAGGACGGGCGTCGCGCGGATCGTGTTCTCCTCGACGGCCGCGACCTACGGGGAGCCCGAGTCGACGCCGATCACCGAGACCGATCCGACCAGGCCGACCAACCCGTACGGGGCGAGCAAGCTGGCGATCGACGTCGTGCTGACGGAGTTCGCCCGGCTGCACGGGTTCGCGCCCGTCTCGCTGCGCTACTTCAACGTGGTCGGGGCGCTCGGGCACTACGGGGAGCGGCACGCGGTCGAGACCCATCTGGTGCCGAACGTGCTGCAGGTCGCCTCGGGCGTCCGCGACAAGATCAAGATCTTTGGTGACGACTATCCGACGGCCGACGGCTCCTGCGTCCGCGACTACGTGCACGTCGTCGATCTGGCCGAGGCGCATCTGCTGGCCCTCGACGCCTGCGCCCCCGGCGACCACAAGATCTACAACCTGGGTTCGGGCAGCGGGTACTCGGTCCGCGAGGTGATCGAGGTCTGCCGGGAGGTCACCGGGCATCCGATCCCCGCGGAGGTGGTGCCACGGCGGCCCGGTGATCCGGCGGTCCTCATCGCGTCGTCCCAGAAGATCTGGGACGAGCTGGGCTGGAAGCCCGAGCACGGTCTGGCGGCCATGGTCGGCGACGCGTGGAAGTTCGTCCAGTGAGCGGGGTCTGGCACGCGCCGGGACGCGTCAACCTGATCGGCGAGCACACCGACTACAACGAGGGCCTGGTGCTGCCGTTCGCGCTGCCGCAGGGCATCACCATCCACGGCGAACGCCGCGACGACGGCCTGCTGGAGCTCCACTCGGGCAGCCGGAGCGCCACCGTCGCCCTCGACGGGCTGGCCCCAGGCAAGGTCGACGGCTGGGCCGCCTACCCGGCCGGGGTCGCGGGCGCGCTGCGTGAAGCGGGCCATGAGGTCGGCGGCGCGACCCTGCGGATCTCCTCGGATCTGCCGCAGGGCGCGGGCCTGTCGTCGTCGGCGGCGCTGGAATGCGCGACGGCCCTGGCCCTCACCGACCTGTACGGGCTGACGGTCGACCGCCACGCCCTGGTCAAGCTCTGCCAGCGGGCCGAGAACGCCTACGCGGGGGTCCCGTCGGGGATCCTCGACCAGTCGGCGTCGCTGCTCTGCCAGGAGGGCAACGCGATGCTCCTGGACTGCCGTTCCGGACTGTCCTCGCAGATCCCGCTGAACCTGGGCGACTACCGCATCCTGGTTGTCAACACGATGGCGTCGCACTCGCTGGGCGACGGCGAGTTCGCCGAGCGCCGCGCGTCCTGCGAGAAGGCGGCCGCGCTGCTGGGCGTCCCGGCGCTCCGTGACGTCAAGGATCTGCCGGCGGCTCTGGCGGAGCTCAAGGATCCGGTGCTCCGCAGGCGGGTCAAGCACGTCGTCACCGAGAACCACCGGGTGGAGGCGACGGTCGGCCTGCTCAGGGCGGGCGCGATCCCCGAGCTGGGCGCGCTCCTGACCGCGTCCCACCTCTCCCTCCGCGACGACTACCAGGTCTCCTGGCCGCAGGCCGACGTCGCCGTCGAGACCGCCTGCCGCCACGGCGCCCGCGGCGCCCGCATGGTAGGCGGCGGCTTCGGCGGCTCCATCATCGCCCTCACCCCCGAGTCCAAACTCCCCACCGTCCAGTCCGCCATCACCACGGCCTACACCGACCGCGGCTGGACCCCCCCGACCTTCCTCACCGCCACCGCGGCCCCCGGCGCCCACCGCCTGCCCTGACCGGTCAGGGGGTGGCGTCGGCGGTCATGACCTTGGTGCGGGTGGCGGTCCAGGCGGCGGCGTAGAAGGTGAGGCGGGAGACGAGGTTCATCCAGATGAGGAGGCCGATGAGGACGGCGAAGCTCGCGTAGACCGGGTTGCGGGTGACGTGGCCGAACAGGAGGGCCGCGCCGGTCTTGAGGACCTCGAAACCGACCGCGGCCAGGACGGCGCCCTTGAAGACGTGCCGCCAGTGGGCGTTGGTGCCGGACAAGCGCGTGTACAGGACCAGGAAGATGATCGTGTTGAAGATGATCGCGATCGTGGGGGAGGCGAGGAGCAGCAGGAACGAGCCCGCCTTGCTGTCCTGCAGGTGGATCAGGCTGAGGAACTGGTCGGCGAGGGACGTCGCGACGATCGTGGCGCCCACCGAGATGACCAGCATCACGCCCAGGAACAGCAGGACGAGCAGATCCCTGGCCTTGAGCAGGAAGTAGTTGCCGGCGTTGTCGGGGTCCTGGTCCCACAGGTCGCGGATCGACAGGCGGAGGCTGCCCACCCAGCCGAGCCCCGCCCACGCCAGCCCGATCAGCCCCAGCACACCGGCGCTCTGCCGCGCGGACGCGATCTGCGTCAGGTCGAGCCGGCTGGACAGCCCCGGCAGATAGTCCGACAGCGCCTCCAGCAGATAGGTCTGGAACGTGCTGCTGAACTTCAGCAGATAACCCATCAGCGCGTAGGCCAGCGCCACCAGCGGAAAGAACGACAGAAACCCGTAGTAGGTCAACGCCCCGGCGAGCTGGCTGCCCCGCTTCTCCTCGAACCGCTCATACGCGCGGGCGAGATGGTCGAACCACGGATGCCTCTCCCGGTTCTCCCGCAGCACATCGCAGACCCGGGCATAGACGCCGTCGTATCGCGCCACGATCCCGTCGATCAGCTTCACCACGGCCGGATCGTACCCCCTGCGCGCGGCTTCATCTCCCCGTCACCTGAACGCAACCTTTTGGCCGCGCGGTGTGTCTCAGTACCTAGGAGACCCCCTCCCTCCGAATCGAGGAACCACCGTGCCCGAACGACCCCTCGTCGTCGTGCCGGCGTGGAACGAAGAGGATTCGATAGCCGGGGTCCTCACCGAGCTGCACGCCGTCTGCCCAGGTCTTGAGGTGCTCGTCGTCGACGACGGCTCCCAGGACGCCACCGCCTCGGTCGCCGCCCGCCACGGCGCCACCGTCATCAGGCTCCCTTTCAACCTGGGGGTCGGCGGCGCGATGCGCGCCGGTTTCCGGTACGCCGAAAGGCAAGGCCATGACGCCGTCGTCCAGGTCGACGCCGACGGCCAGCACGACTGCGGCTACGTCGCCGCGCTGATCCGCGCCCTGGACGGCGCCGACGTCGTGATCGGCGCCCGGTTCGCCGGCGCCGGAACCTACGACGCGGGCCGCGGCCCGCGCCGGCTGGCGATGCGGCTGCTGGCGCGCAGCCTGTCCCGGCTGGCCGGCACCCGGCTGACCGACACGACCAGCGGCTTCCGTGCCGCCGGCGCGAAGGCCATCCCGATGTTCGCCGACCACTATCCGGCCGAGTATCTGGGCGACACCATCGAATCGCTGGTGATCGCGATCAGGGCGGGCTGCACCGTCCAGCAGATCCCGGTGCGGATGCGGCCGCGTTCCGGCGGCAAGGCCAGCCAGTCGCCGGTCCGGGCCGCCGCCTATCTGCTGCGGGCGGTGACGGCGCTCGGTCTCGCGCTGGTCAGACGTCGGACGGCCCTGGCGTGACCGTCTACACGCTCGGGCTGGTCGGCGCGCTGTTCGCGCTGGTGTTCATCTTCGAGATGCTGAGGCGGCGCAGGCTGCGGGAGAAGTACGCGGTGCTGTGGGTGCTGCTCGCGGTCGTGATCGTGGTGGTGGCGGTGTATCCGCCGCTGCTGGAGTGGTCGGCCGACGTCGCCGGGGTCGAGGTCCCGGTGAACCTGCTGTTCTTCGTGGCGAGCCTGGTGCTGCTGGCCGTCAACGTCCAGCTCAGTTCCGAGGTGGGGCGGCTGGAGGAGCGGGTACGGATCCTCGCCGAGGAGCAGGGGCTGCAGCGGCTCGCGTTGGAGCGGATGGCAGGGCAGGATCGTCCGGACGATCCCGGCGGACGGGACAGGGGGGAGGGGGCGGGATGACGGCGACGCTGCCCAAGCCCGCGCCCACGGTCAGGGCCGGGGCGCTGACGATGGGTGGCGGGCTGGTCCTGCTCGGGCTGTCGGCCAGCGTCTATCTGGTGGTGTCGGCGCGGGCCGTGGGGCCGGTGGCGTTCGGTGCGCTGTCGACTCTCTGGACTCTTGTCTACACGTTCGGAATCGGGGCTTTTCTCCCGTTCGAGCAGGAGCTGGGGCGGGCGTACGCGCATCGGGCGGCGCTCGGTCAGGGTGCTCGGCCGCTGGTGGGGCGGGTGGCGCTGGCGGCGGCCGGGGTGCTGGCGGTGCT
>NZ_BAAGZI010000063.1:0-21560 GCF_054778695.1 Actinocorallia lasiicapitis | reverse complement strand
CGGTCCGCGCGCCGGGCTGCTCGCGGGCTCGGTCTACGCGCTGCTGCCCGTCACCGGCCAGTACGCGCTCGAAGCCAGGTCCTACGCGCTGGTCGCGGCGTCGGCGGTGCTCGCGACCGTGGTCCTCGTCGCGGGCCTGCGCTCCGGCCGGGCCCTCTGGTTCGGGCTGTACACGCTGCTGCTGACGGCCACGGCGATCCTGCATCTGTTCGCGTTCCTGCTGGTAGCGGCCCATGCCGTCACCGTCCTGACCTGGCAGGCCCCGGCCCGCACCCGCCGGCTCTGGCTGATCGCGGCCGCGGCCGCCGCGGTGCTGCTCGTCCCGCTGGCGTGGCTCGCCTCGACCGAACGGTCCGCGATCGAATGGATCCGCCCGCCGGACGCCGAGCATCTGTGGACGTCGGTGCTGGGCATCACCGGCGGCGTCGGCGCGACCGCGCTGGCGGCGCTGCTCTGCCTCAACGGGGCCTTCCACCGCCGCGATCTGGCCACGCTGCGGGTGGCGGTGCCCTGGGCCGTCGTCCCGACGCTCCTGCTGCTGGCCCTGTCGGCCGCCGAACCGGTCTTCGTCGCCCGCTATCTGCTGTTCTGTGTACCGGCCGTCGCCCTGCTGATCGCCCTCGGCCTCGACGCGCTGCCCGTCCCCGCCGCGCTCACTTCCGGGCTCGCCCTGCTCCTGCTGACGGCCCCCGCCTCAGCCGATCTGCGACGTCCCGACAGTAAATGGCATGACATCACCCCGATCGTCCGGGCGCTCGACCGGCAGGCCCGTCCAGGCGACGGTTTCCTCGCCGCCCCGGCCAACGGCCGTCTGCTCGCCTCCGCCTACCCGGACGTCTTCGCCCCCATCACCGATCTCGCGCTGGCCGAGCCCGGCCCGGTCGAAGGCACCCTCACCGGCACGGAACTCACCGGCCGCCCCCTGGCCCGACGCCTGGAAGGACCCCGCCGCGTCTGGCTGATCGAACGCTTCAACGCCAACAGCCAGGCACGTTCCCGCGCCCGAGCCCAGACCGCGCTTCTCACCAAGGCCGGTTTCGCGCCGTCGGCGACCTGGCGGGCGAAACGCATGAGGCTCACGCTCTTCGCCCGCCGCTGACGCTCACTGCATGGCGAAGCGCAGCAGCGCCTGCTTGTCGCCCTGCTTGATCTTGCCCTTGCGGTTGAGGACCTCGAGGCTCCAGGAGTCGCCCGTCCGGAACGCCCGCGCGACGGCGTTGGCGTTGTCCGTCTCGAGCAGCGACGGGTAGATGTCGGCGACCTTCTCGGTGCTGCCGCCCGCCGCCGCCCCGTACACCTTGAAGGAGATGTTGTTCGCCTTCTCGAAGGCGCTGCCGGGCCGGAACGCCGTGGCCACGAACACGATCGCGTCGATGGACGACGGCACGGAGGCGAACGTGATGTGGATCGACTCGTCGTCACCGAACGCCGCGCCGGTCTGCTCGTTGCCGGTGTGCTGGACGGAGCCGTTGTCGAACGGGTCGAGCGAGTCGAGGCCCGCGAAGCGCACCGGATCGTTGCCCTGCATGAGCACGCCGATGAGATCGAGGTCGACGCCCTTCTGCTTGCGCACCCAGCCGAGCGCACCGCCCGACTTGCCCTCGGCGGACTCCCAGCTCACCGCGACGGTCAGCCGTGTGATCGCGCTGAGATCCGCTGCGCCGTCGTCCTGCCTCAGCGTGGTCATGTCGTCCCCACCTAACCCGTAATGAAACTGCACATAGTGGGGCCAATCTATCGGTGGCGGGGTGGCTAGGCGAGCAGGTTCGGCTCCACTCCGGCGGCGTCCGAGGCGGTCTCGTCCGCCTCGGTGAGGAAGCCGCCCGACTGGTGCCGCCAGAGCCGCGCGTACGAGCCTTCCGCGGCGAGCAGCTCCCGGTGGGAGCCCTGCTCGATGATCCGTCCCCGGTCCAGGACGACGAGCCGGTCCATCTGGACGACCGTGCTCAGCCGGTGCGCGACGACCAGCGCCGTCCGCTGTTCCATCAGAGTCCAGAGCGCCTCCTGGACGAGGACTTCACTCTCGGAGTCGAGCGCGCTGGTCGCCTCGTCGAGCAGCAGGATCGGGGCGTCGCGGAGGATCGCGCGGGCCAGCGCGACCCGCTGCCGCTGACCGCCCGAGAGTTTGACGCCCCGCTCGCCGACCAGCGTGTTCATCCCGTCGGGCAGGGTGTCCGTGAACTCCGTGACGTGCGCGGCGCGCGCCGCCCGCAGCACGTCGTCCTCGGACGCGTCGGGCTTGGCGAACGCGATGTTCTCCCGGACGGTCCGGTGGAACATCGCCGGCTCCTGCGGGACATAGGCGATCAGGCTCCGCAGATCGGACTGCCGGAGCCGGGCGATGTCCTGCCCGCCGATGAGGATCCGGCCGCGATCGACGTCCATCAGCCGCAGCAGCAGCCTGGTCAGGGTGGTCTTGCCGCCGCCCGACCGGCCCACCAGCCCGATCTTCGTGCCGCCGGCGATGTCCAGGTCGAGCCCGTCGAACAGGGCGGCCCCGCGGCCGTGCGAGAATCCGACCCGCTCGAACCGGACGGCCGAACCGGACGGCTTCAGCGGCAGCGGCCGCTCGGCGTCCACGACCGTCGGCGGTTCCAGCAGCAGCTCGGTGAACTGGGCGGCCTCGGTGAGCGTGCTCTCCATCCGCCGGAAGATCTGGTTGAACTCGAACATGATCCGGGTGGCGTTCGTGTAGTACGCGAACGTCACGACGATGGCCTCGGCGCCGAGCCCGCCGCGCAGCGCCACCGCGAGCAGCAGGCCGAGCGCGCTCGTCAGCACCGACATCGGCGCGACCACGGAATCGACGCGCTGGTTGCCGTAGTCCCAGGAACGCAGCGACAGCCGGTACTGCTCGGCCAGCCGCCCGCGGTGTTCGGCGGCCTCTCTGTCCTCGGCGGCGAACGCCCGGACGGTCTCCATGTTGGTCAGGACGTCCGACACATGCCCCGAAACCCTGACCTTCGCCGCTTCACGGGCATCCACCAGGGACTGCCGCCGCCGGATGAACGGCGCCACCATCAGCGCCGTCAGGACGATCAGCGTGACGAGCACCAGGACCAGCACCGGATCGAACCGCCACAGCACCACGGACGCGAACATCAGCGGCAGCAGGTTGGCGATGACCGAGAAGGCAAGGGTGTCGGCGAACTGCTCGAATCCGCTCGAATAGCTCAGCACCCGTTTGGTCAGCGACCCGGCGAACGCGTTCTGGAAGAACGCGGAGTCCTTGGCGAGCAGCGCGTCCATCCCGTCGATGCCGAGCCGTTCGATTCCGCGGCCGTCGGTTCTGATCAGGAAGTGCAGGCCGATCCGCCACAGCACCTCACCGGCCAGCAGCACCCCGCCGAACCCGAGCACATACGGCAGCAGTTCGCCGACGGACGCCTCACCGCCCTCGGACAGCCGCCCGATCAGCGCCCCCACGAACAGCGGCGCCAGATAGTACAGACAGGTGTTGCCCGCGGCCGGCAGCAGCAGCGCCGGGATCGCCACCCGCCGCTGCCTGCGCACTTCCCCCAGGTAGTTCCGCAACGCCAGCAGCAGCGCCTGCTTCCGCACGCCGCCGTCCTTCGTTTCCCCCGTCACCCGACCTCCCCGCCGTCGCCCCCTCCATGCTGCCCCGCCGCCGAACCTCGGGCCAATGGTTTTCCACAGGCGGCGGGTTTTCCACAGGCGGCGGAGCGGCGCCCGCCGGAGCGGACGCCGCGGGGTATGGTCGGGCTCAGGCCGCGGTGATCGCGGCCTCGAGGTAGGGCATGTAGTCGGCGAACGCCGGCCGCCAGCACGTGTAGCTGTGGCTCCCGTCGCAGCCGTTGCCGAGAACGGCCCCGTTGCCGTAGGCGAGGAAGCGGGCGATCGGGATGCCCAGATTGGTCAGGTAGTTCCGGACGTTGCCCGCGGCCGTCGCCGTCGCAGCGTCCAGCAGGACATTGCCGGTGTACAGCGCGATATGGGTGTTGGACAGCTTCTTCAGATTGGTGGTGGAGGCCGGGTTGACCCTGTTCCAGATCTGGTCGCCCCAGAAGTAAGGGGTGCCGAAGATCGCGTCACTGTCGACGGCGGGACCGTAGTCGGCGCAGCCCGACGGGTCGGCCGACGCGCACGGCCACATGGTCAGGTTGAGTTCGGTCGTCAGGACCGCGGCGCGCATGTCCCACAGCCCGAAGTCGATCGCCCCCGACATCGAGGCGACATAACCGAACATGTCGTTGTAGAACTCGGCGTAGTGCATGGCGCCGAAACCGCCCATGGACAGCCCGGCGACGGCCCGGTGCTTCCGGTCGGTGAGGGTGCGCAGGTTGGCGTCGATGAACGGGACGACCTGCTTGATGTGGAACGACTCCCACTTGGCCGCGCCGAGCACCGTGTTCTGCATGTACCAGTCGGCGTACCAGCCCTTCTGGCCGCCGTCCGGCACCACGGTGATCATCTTGTCGGAGCGGAGGGCGGGGATGGCGGCCGCGTTGTCGACGTTGCTGGGGCCGCCGGTCAGGAAGTACAGGACGGGCCAGCGCTTCTCCGGCTGGGCCGCGTACCCGTCCGGCAGGAAGATCCGGATCCGGTGCTTGCCGGACAGGTTGGGCGTCGTCACGGTCAGCGTGAAGTCGGCTCCGTCACCGACGACACCGTCGACCTGCGTCAGGCCGAACCCGTCGGCGAAGGCCGGAGGAGGCCCGGCCTCCGCGTGGGCGGGTGACGTGCCGAGCACGCCCAACGCCACGGCCAGGGCACCCGCGCCCGCGAGCACACGCGTCCAGAATTTCTGAGATCTCATTGAGATAGTCCTTCGTCGGGGTGGGGGAGGACCGGGTCAGAGCGCGCAGAGCGCGTTGACCGCGCTGACGGTGCCGACCTTGCGGGAAAACCATGAAATACCCACAGGAACCTCCTTAGGTCTTTACAAAACGCGCTTATAAGAACACGGATGTATATTTATTAGCTACGTGACACAAACCACACCGGGCGTTCTCGGCAAGACCCGTCGCTCGTTTCCGCCGTGCAACTCGCGTCACAGAGAAGAAACCGTCCCCGCCATCCCGGTGGGGTGCGGAAACGGTGCGCCCGCGCGGAGGGGAAGCCGCCGTTCGGCCGTCGGCGACGACTGGACGCGCGCCGCGGACTGTGGCATCACGCGCGTTCCGTGCCGCGGCGATGGGGCCGGGGCCGGTCAGAGTGGGCCCTGGGTGGGAAGAGGAAGGGAGGTTACGTTCGGGGGGTCGTTCGCAGTGGTGCCAATGGAGGAACCATGAGGTCGTGGAGAAGGAGAACGGTCCGAGGGGCCGCGGTCGTCGCGGCGGTCGCGCTGCCGGTGGGGCTGGTGAGCCCGGCGCACGCGGGGCCGGCTGAGGACATCCTCGCGAAAGTCCTGGTCCAGCAGGTCAAAGGCCAGAACGTACAGAAGCATCTGGACGCGTTCCAGAAGATCGCCGATGCCAATGGAGGCAACCGGGCCGCGGGTTCGGCCGGGTATGAGGCGAGTGTCGCGTATGTCGCGGGCAAGCTGAAGAAGGCCGGGTACAAGGTGACCCGGCAGCCGATCGAGTTCGTGGAGGGCTGGACGGAGAAGACACCGGCGACCCTCGCCGTCACCGCGCCCACGCCGAAGAGCTGGGTGCCGAACCAGGACTTCCACACCTTCCAGCCGTCACCGGCGGGCGATGTCACCGCGCAGGTCCAGGCCGTCGATCTGACGCTGCCGCCGACGCCCACACCGACCTCCACCAGTGGCTGCGAGGAGGCCGACTTCGCCGGGTTCGTTCCCGGCCGGATCGCGCTGATCCAGCGCGGCGCCTGCGCCTTCGCCCTCAAGATCCGGAACGCGGGACGGGCGGGCGCGTCCGGCATCATCGTCTTCAACGAGGGGCAGCCAGGACGCACCGACCCCTACCCGCTCGACATCGGCGAGTGGCGGGCGGGCGTCCCGATGGTGTTCGCCAGTTTCGCCGTCGGCAACGAACTCGCCGCGACGCCCGGCACGACCGTCCACCTCAAGGTCGACACCGACCTCGCCCTCGGCACCGACGACAACCTGATCGCCGAGACGCGCCTCGGCGACCCGAACAAGGTCGTGATGGTCGGCTCGCACCTCGACAGCGTGCCCGAGGGGCCCGGCATCAACGACAACGGTTCGGGCAGCGCCGCCAACCTGGAGGTCGCGCTCCAGCTCGGGAAGCTGCCGATCAAACACAAGGTCAGGTTCGCGTTCTGGGCGGCTGAGGAGATCGGGCTGCTCGGCTCCGACCAGTACGTCGAGGGGTTGAGCGCCGCCCAGCGCGCGAAGGTCAGGCTCTATCTGAACTTCGACATGGTCGCCTCCCCGAACCACGCCTACAAGCTGTACGACGGCGACGACTCCGACGCCACGGGCTCCCCGGCGGGCCCGCCCGGCTCCGCCCAGATCGAGCAGACCCTCACCAGGTTCTTCACCTCGCGCGGGCTGAAGACCGTCGGCACCGACTTCGACGGCCGCAGCGACTACGGCCCGTTCATCGCGGTCGGCATCCCCGCCGGCGGCATCTTCACCGGCGCCGAAGGCATCAAGACCCCCGAGGAGGCCACCTTCTTCGGCGGCACCGCGGGCGCCCCCTACGACCCCTGCTACCACCAGGCCTGTGACACCAGGAGCAACATCAACGCCACGGCGCTCGACGTCAACGCCGACGCCATAGCAGATGCGGTCGCCCGTTACGCGCTGAACCTCACCCCGATCCCCCCGCGCTGACCCAGGCGCGGCCCCACGCCACAGTGGGGCCGCGCACCGGCGGGCCGGTACAGGTCAAAGGACCTTCAGGGAGGTGTTGACGCGCTCCGCGGTGAGGCGGAGCGTTGCCATCACAGCACGGGCGGCAAAGCCCGTCTCTTCCCAGGGGAGGTGGATCAGTGACGATCCACCAGGATGTGAACCGGATCCAGACACCGATGATGAGGACCGAGACGCCGATGGGGCGTCAGCGGGCGGCGGAGGTGCCGGCGCCCAGGCCGGTCCCGGTACCGAGGCCGATCCCGATCCCGGTGCCGATGGTCCTCGGCCACCGGATCAGGATCTACAAGCAGGACCCGAGCGTCGCCGACCTGGGGGTGCGTACCACGTTCGTGCCCTCGGTCGTGCTCAACGGGCCGACCGACGCGCGGCTCACCACGCTCCTGCCCGGGGTGACTCCGGTGGCGCGGAACGTCAACGCCGATTTCGAGTTCGTGCCGGGTACGCCCGAGTTCGACTGCGCCCACACCTTCGCGGTGGTCAGGGCCACGTTGACCATGTACGAGCGGTACCACGGCGGCACCCCGATCCCGTTCGCGTGGAACGCGAGCGGCAACACCGACCGTCTGTCGGTCTTCCCGCGGGCGGCGAGCGGCGCCAACGCCTTCTACAGCCGCACCGCCAAGGCGCTGAAGTTCCTGTTCTTCACCCCGCAGGGGAGCCAGAACACGATCTTCACCTGCCGGTCGCTCGACATCGTCGCGCACGAGACCGGCCACGCCGTCCTGGACGGGTTGAAGCCCGGCTGGCTCGGCGCGAGCAACAACCCGCAGACGGGCGGGCTGCACGAGGCGTTCGGCGATCTGACCGCGATCTTCCTGGCGCTGGCCCAGGGCGACCAGGCCGAGGCGCTCGTCGCGGCGACCAAGGCGAACCTGCACGCCCGTTCGTTCCTGCCGGCCGTCGCCGAGGAGTTCGGCGCGGGGCTCGGACTGCAGTTCGGGCTGCGCAACGCCGACAACGATCTCAAGCTCAGCGAGGTCGGCAACGAGGTCCACGCGATCTCGCAGGTGTTCACGGGCGGCATGTACGACACGCTCGCCGACATCTACACGTTCGAGCGGAACCGTCAGGCCAAGACCAAGGACCCCGCGGTCCTGCTGATCGAGGTCGCGGCGCGGCTCTGCACGGTCATGCTCGACGCGATCATCGCGGCGCCCGCGGCGAACGCGACCTACGCGGACGTCGTCAACAAGATGCTGCAGGTCTCCGCGAACCGCGCCGAGTCCGCCGCCTACCGCACGTTCCTGCGCAACCGCTTCACCATCCGCGAGGTCGTCGTCTCCCCGACGCCCCTGAAGGACCTCGTGATGGGCAAGGTCAACATGTCCGACGCCGACTACACGGGCGAGTCCAAGACGGACGTCACCGAGGTGCAGCCCGCCGACAAGAACTCCGCCAGCCTCCGCGCCGAACAGGACCGCTCGACGTGCTGCGGCACCATGCAGCTCCCCGAGTTCCAGCAGATCGACCAGAAGAAGCTGGCCGGCCGCGGCGATCTGACCGACGACGACATCCTCGCCCCCGAGCTCGACGAACTCCGCCGGGCCTTCAACAAGTAACCGCTCACGGGCCGCGGCGCGTTCAGCGTCGCGGCTCCAGCGCGTCCCAGGCGGTGAGCAGCAGGGCCTTCATGATCTGCCAGTCGGGCTGGGTCTCCGGGACGCCGAGCGGTTTCAGGATGGCCGCGCCGCGCATCATCGCCAGGGCCGCCAGGACCAGGCCGCGCAGATCGCCTGAGGCGGCGCGTCCGGGCGCGAGGCCCGCGGCGAAACCCGTCACCAGCTCCGTGACGGCCATGAGCAGCCGCGCCACGTGCGGTGCGAGCTCCGGGTCGGTCCTGGCCGCTGTCACCAGTTCGATGCAGGCGGTCACGGCCGGCAGGTCGTGGATCTGCCAGAGCCGGTCGAGCGCCGCCTCCATCCGCTCGCGTTCGGTGCCGGCGGCCGGGGGGCTGGCCACGAACTCGGCCGCGAGCACGCCCGCCGCGTGGTGCAGCGCCGCGGCGACCAGCTCGGATCGGTCGGGGAAGTGGTGCTGCAGGGCGCCCTGGCTGACCCCGGCGCGCTGGGCGATCGACCGGGTCGTCATCCCGGTCCAGCCGTCCTCGACGAGCAGTTCCAGGGTGGCGTCCATGAGCGCCTGGCGGGTGGCGGCCGTCCGCTCGGCCTGTGTGCGCCGCGCCAGGGGACGCGTCCTCCCCATGGGACCTCCTGAACTGTCGGCTCCGAGCTTACCGAGACGGGCGGACACCCCGACCATTTCCCAGTCGTCTGACTTGTAAGTTGGACGGCCGGTGCCTACGATCGCGGCAGTCCCCCCGTAGAGGAGCCGAAGATGAAGAACTTCCGAGGAAAGGTCGCCGTGGTGACCGGCGCAGGGTCCGGCATCGGCCGCGCGCTGGCCCTGCAGCTCACCGCGGCGGGCGCGCGCGTCGCCGTCAGCGACTGGGACGCCGACGGCCTCGCCGAGACCGTCGAGCTCTGCGGGCGGGCCGGGAAGGCCCCGCATGCCCAGACCCTCGACGTCCGCGACCGCGAGGCCTTCCACGCCTACGCCGACACCGTCGTGGAGCACTTCGGCACCGTGAACCTGGTCGTCAACAACGCGGGCATCACCATCTTCGGCACCATCGAGGAGAGCCCGTACGGCGACATCGAGAAGGTCATGGACGTCGACTTCTGGGGCGTCGTCCACGGGACCAAGGCGTTCCTGCCGCACCTCATCGCCTCAGGTGACGGCCATGTGGCGAACGTGTCGAGCGTCTTCGGCCTGTTCGGGGTGCCGACGCAGAGCTCCTACAACGCGGCCAAGTTCGCGGTGCGCGGCTTCACCGAGGCGCTGCGACAGGAGATGCTGATCGCTGGGCATCCGGTCGGGGTGAGCTGCGTCCATCCCGGCGGGATCCGCACCAACATCGTGAACAACGCCTCGGCCAGCAACGACGGGGACACTTCGGGCATCGCGCGGCTGTTCGACAAGCATCTGACGCGGACGTCGGCCGAGCAGGCGGCGCGGACCATCCTGCGCGGGGTTCTCGCGCGGAAGGCGAAGATCCTGATCGGGGCGGATGCGGTGGCCGTCGATCTGCTCGTCCGGGCGCTGGGCGGGGCTTACCAGCGTCCGTTCGCTGCGGTCGCACGCCGGTTCACCGGCTCGCTGACCAAGGTGTCGCGCTGATGGCCGCGGTCGACGGCCTCGGCAGCCCGCTGGAGCTGCGCAACGGGCAGACGCTGCCGAACCGGATCATGAAGTCGGCGCTCAGCGAGGCGCTGGGGGACCGGGACTGCGGGCCGTCGGCCGCGCTGGAACGCCTGTACGGGCGCTGGGCGGCGGGCGGGTACGGGCTGGTCGTCACCGGGAACGTCATGGTGGACCGGCGGCACCGCGGCGAGCCGGGCAACGTCGTCATCGAGGACGACCGGCACCTCGCCGGGCTGCGCCGCTGGGCGCAGACCTTCCGCGGCACCGGTACCCCGCTGTGGATGCAGGTCAACCATCCGGGGCGGCAGGCGAACGCGCTGGTCGGCAAGAACCGTCCGGTCGCGCCGAGCGCGATCGCCGCCCGTGTGCCGGGCGCGGTCCGGCCCCGCGAGCTGACCGACGCCGAGATCCGCGAGATCATCGAGCGTTACGCGACGGCCGCCGCGGTCGCCGAGGCGGCGGGCTTCGACGGCGTCCAGCTCCACGGCGCCCACGGCTACCTGATCACCCAGTTCCTGTCGCCGCTGAGCAATCAGCGCACCGACGGCTGGGGCGGCACCCCCGAGGGCCGCCGCAAGTTCCTGCTGGAGGTCCTGGCCGCAACGCGCGCCGCCACCAGCCCCGGCTTCGCCGTCGGCATCAAACTGAACTCGGCCGACTTCCAGCGCGGCGGCTTCACCGAAGCCGACTCCCGTGACGTCGTCGCCGCGCTGGTCGCCGAGGGCATCGACCTGATCGAGATCAGCGGCGGCTCCTACGAGGCGCCCGCCATGCTCGGCACGGTCTCCTCCTCGACCGCGGCCCGCGAGGCCTACTTCCTGGACTACGCCGCCTCCGTCCGCGATCTGGCCGGCTCGACGCCGATCGCCGTGACGGGTGGTTTCCGCACCACCGCCACCATGAACGCCGCCATCGCCTCCGGCGACTGCGACCTCGTCGGCCTGGGCCGCCCCACGTGCGTCCTGCCGGACGCGCCGCACCGCATCCTCAAGGAGGGCGCGGTGTCCCTGCCGTCCTCGGGCACGCGGGCGGGGCTCCGTCCCGTCCTCACCCGGCTGACGAACCTGAAGCAGATCGACGGCGCCCTCGACCTGTCCTGGCACACCGACCAGCTCCACCGCCTCGGCGCAGGCCGCGACCCTGACCCGGGCCGCTCGTGGTCCCGCACCGCCCTGGCCATGGCCCTGCGCAACGGCCCGACGGCGTTCCGCTCCAAACGCGCCTAACGGCGCTCGACCTCGGTGCGGGCGAGCACCTGCTCGTCCGAGACGATCCTGATCTCACGCTCCTGCGCGGTGAGCACCTTGACGAACGCCCCGGTGTCGGAGACGACGTATCCCACGAGCTCCCCCTGATGGAGCTCGATCCGTTCCTCCGGCACCCACATCGAGTCCGTCACACCGGCCATCACCAGCACGGCGATGACGCTCAGCATCCCCATCCGCGCGGTGATCCGGTCGAGGAACCCCTCACCGAGCCCGCTGAACCACACGACCGCGCGCGCCGCGAACCCCACGGCGAGCACGACCACCGCGACCCAGAGCCGGTAGGTGATGAGCGCCGTCGCGAAGAGCCCGCTGAGCACCACGATCGCCAGCGTCGATCCCACGTACCACTGACCGTTCATGATCTGCCGCAGATGCCGCCCCACCAGCAGCGGAAGGAGGAACGCCACCAGCACGGCCGTCCAGGTCGGCTCGCCGAGGAACGTCCCGATCAGCACGCCGAGCGTGTCGTCGAAGTTGATCGAGTCGGACAGCGCGAACGCCGCGTCCCACTCGTAGTGCGTCACCGCCAACAACCGCAGCATCACGAACAGCAGCCCCGCCAGCGCCGCCGTGATCCCCAGCCCGCCCTTGCGCTCCCCGCTCTTCCCCACCTCCTCCCCATGCCCCGGCCCCGCCCGGCGGATCGCTTCTTGCCGAAAACATGGCCTGCCCGAGCGCCCTCGGCGTTCGTGTGATCTGAATCACTCATTGATAGACGGATTCGTCTGTTTGAATGTCCCCTGTTTTGACAGTCGGAGGAGGAGCTTCATGCGCAACAAGCTGTGGCGGACCGGGCGGGTGGCGATGGTCGCCGCCCTCGCGTTCACCGGGATCGTCTTCGGAACGGGCGCCGCACACGCCGACGGCACACCGCCGCCGTTGCAGGACGGGTTCGGCCTGCAGGTCGTCAGCGTCCAGGGCGGCGGGTTCGACTTCTCGGTGAACGTCCAGACCTCGCAGGTCGACGTCTCCGACGACTACGGGTCGTTCCTCGGCTACCAGAAGCCGAGGATTCGGGTGCATCTCCCCGCCACCTATTACAGCGAGCCGGGCAAGCGCTGGCCGGTCGCCTACTTCCTGCACGGCGGCCCGGGCAACGCCGACGACCTGGGCGGCATCCCGGCCCTGCACTCCGACAAGATGATCACCGTGGCTCCGGACGGCGGCCGCAAGGGCTGGTACACCGACTGGCTCATGCAGAACACCGCCGAGGGCGCGGCGAAGTGGGAGACCTTCCACATCCAGCAGGTCATCCCGTTCATCGACGCCAACCTGCGCACCCTCACCGACCGCGGCCACCGCGCGATCACCGGCCTGTCGATGGGCGGTTACGGTTCGCTGCACTACGCGGAGGCACACCCCGACCTCTTCGGTCACGTCGTGTCGATGTCGGGCGCGGTCGATCTGAACTCCACCCAGGTCCGCGCGGTGATCCTCGCGACTGAACTGAACCTCCCCACCTTGATGTGCAGCGGTGCCGCCGGCTGCAACTACGGGCCCACGGTCGACAGCGACGCCATTTTCGGCACCCCTTACTTCTGGGGCGACTGGCGTTGGAAGGCCGCGGACCCGGCCAGCCTCACCAACCTGCAGAAGCTGTCCAACACCACGATCTCCCTGTACACCGGCAACAACGACATGATCGAACAGGGAGCTTCCCCGGCCTACGCCCTGGTCAACAGCCGCCTCGCCCAGCTCGGCATCCCGGTCCAGCGCTACTGGGACTACGGCAACGGCTCCGCCCTCAGCCCCAACTGCAACGGCGGCCACAACTACCCCTGCTGGCAGGCCGCCTTCGCCGACTACGTCCCCCGCCTGGAAGCCAACTTCGCCGCCGCCAACTAAGAAACCGACCGGCAGCCCACAGGAAAGGACGCCACCCGGCGCCCTTTCCTGTGCGGCCTTCAGCCGTCGCGTGCGTGCAGTGGCTCTGGTGGCGCGAAGAGCGGGCGAGATGTCAGGCTCTGCGGTGGATCATGAACTCGTGGAGGCCGGAATTGGACGTCTGGCAGGTGCCGGGCTACGGGGAGCTGCGGGAACTCGGAAACGGAGCCCAGGGCCGGGTCGTCCTGGCCCGCGACCCGGCAGGCGCCATCGTCGCGATCAAATACCTGGCCGAAGGTTCGGCGGACGATCGCGCGGTGTTCCGCCGGGAGGCGGAGCTCCTGCACCGGGTGACGAGCCCGCACATCGCCCGGATCTACCTGCTGGTCGAAGCCGACGAGGGCGCGGCGATCGTCATGGAGGCCGTCGACGGCGTCACGCTGCGGAACGTACTCGACCAGACCGGCGCGCTGGCACCCGAAGCCGCGCTGGTGCTGCTGAAAGGGGCGGTGCTCGGGCTGGGCGCGGCACACGGCGTCGGGGTGGTCCACCGCGACTTCAAACCGGCGAACGTCATCGTCCAGCCCGACGGCACGAGCAAACTGATCGACTTCGGCATCGCCGTGCTCGCCGGTGAAGGCGGACGTTCCGGCACACCCGCCTACATGTCTCCTGAGCAGTGGAACGGCGGTTCCGTGGCAGTCGGTGGGGGCGCCTAGTCTGGGAGGTGGGGCCATCGGGGGATGGGGGAAGATCATGAGGAAGATCTTGCTGTTCGCGCTCGTGTTGGCCGTGGGGAGCGGGGTTGCGAGCCCGGTCGAGGCTTCGGGGAAGTATGCGGCCTACATCAGTTGGAACTCGTTTGACGGTGGTGAGTATCCGGGGCTCGAGGTCTGGGTTTTTCGGAGGGACGCGCAGGACACACCTGTCGGACTGAGGTACATCAAGGTGTGTCTGGAGCGGAAGGACGGAGCCGCCTACCACACGCGGTCCTGTAAGAAGACGGATCGTCATGGGGCGGTGAGCTGGCTGCTCTACGAGGGCTACACGTATCGGATCCATGTGCCGGCGACCGCGTACCACTTCAGTAATCGCTCGGAGTCCTTCGTGGCGCGGTTCTGAGGGATCGGGGTCGGTGAGGGGTGGCGCTTGAGGGAAAGGTGGGGCGCTGTTAGCTTCGCCGGGTGGAGCACAGGCGTGCACGGGCGGAGACGGTCGAGGAGTTCGCGGCGGCTCTTCGGGAGCTGCGCAGGTCGGTCGGCAACCCATCTTTTCGGGAGATGTCGGGACGGTCTGGGGCGATCTCCCATACGACGTTGCATGAGGCCACGAAAGGGAACCGGCTGCCGAGCTGGGAGACGACCGTCGAGTTCGTGAAGGCGTGCGGGGCGGATCCGGCGGAGTACCGGGAGCGCTGGGAGCGGGCGAGCCTGCCGGTCAACGCGACGCGGGGGTGGGACACGGCGGGACGTCCCGGGGAGTCCGGGGTCGGCGCGGAGCTTCCCGCCGTGAGCATGGCGTTCGAGCCGCCCGCACCTCGGATGGCTGACGCCCCGACGGGGGAGGCGGCGACGGCCGCGCCTTCAACGGAATCGGTGCCTGCGGCGCCGGAGGAGATCTCGGGTGACGTCCGACGCCGTGGGCGGGCCCTTCCCATCGTGGCCCTCCTCGCGACGGCCGCCGTCTGCGCGGGGATCACGATCGCGCTGCGCGGAGGCTCCACCCCCGCCGCCGTGACGCCCCCCGCCCCGTCCCAGACCCCCACCGGCCCGCGTGTCGCCGGTGACGTCAGCCAGTTCCTCGGCGACATCACCATCCCCGACGGCACCGTCGTCAGGCCGGGGGAGCGTTTCCGGAAGGTGTGGGAGATCCGTAACGCGGGACGGGCGACCTGGCGGGGACGCTACCTGGCCCGTGGTCTCTTCCCGGCCGACAACGGCTCCTGCGAGACCCCCGCGAAGGTCCCCATCCCCGACACGGGACCGGGCGAGAAGATCCGGGTGGGCGTCTGGGTGACGGCGCCGAGCGAGCCGGGCTCCTGCTGGGTCGGCTGGAAGATGGTCGACGGCGAGGGGAACGCGTTCCTCCCGGGCGCCCGCCCGGTCTATTTCGTGGTGAACGTCAGATGAGAAGGGGAGAGGACACGGGGGCCTCCGGCTAGTGGACGTTGTAGCCCTGGGAGACCCAGAACGCGTTCGGGTTGGGGTTGTCGAGGGTGGAGTCGCCGACGCTCTTGGCGGCGTGGGTCTGCCGTCCGAGCCGCATCTCGACGTGGGTGTGCGCGCCGCCGCTGGAGGAGACCCCGCGCCATGACTCGTCGGCGATGACCTGGCCGCGGCTGATCTGCTGGCCGACGGTCAGCGACCCGAGCGGAGCGCTGTGCAGGTAGACGATCGTCTTGTTCAGCGACGCGTTGTAGATCGACAGCGTGGACAGTCCGCTGCCGCCGGTCGCGCCCCGGTTGATGTAGATGATCTCCCCGGCGACCAGTGCGCGGACGTCCGCGCCGATGGCCTTGGTGACCCCTGGGCTCAGGGGTAGAGCCGCCGGGAGCTCCTCTCTGAGACTGGAGAAAGCGATGAACATCGCCATTGTCCGGAAAACAGGCAGGGAGCGAGTGAATGGGCGTTCAGGAAAAGGTCGCGCAGGAGGAATTCTCCTTCGTCACGACGAAGAGCCCCGAAGAGATCAAGGCGGCGGGGCGCAAGGCGGTCGAGTCGGGTAAGCGTTTCCTCACCAACACGGTGCGGGAAGGGCGCGTCACCGAATCGTCGGTCCACTACGCGGTCTCGGGGCCCGGCGGGCTCGTCGAGCAGATGAAGATCAGGCTCTCGTGGCGGAGCGAGGGCGAGGGCAAGTGGCGGGTCAGCCTCGAGGTGCCCGACTACCTGACGGTCCGCGAGACCTACATGTTCATCCCGCTCTCGCCGCGGCGGGCGCCCGCGCTGGGCTCGCTCCGCCGGTTCTCGGCGAGCCTCCGTGCGGAGCTGGGCCGATGAACCTCAACGGCTACCGGATCGTGCAGATCCTCGGGGCGCTGCTCTTCGTCGGGATGCTGCTCCTCCTCAGGACGGTGCCCGCGACCGACGACACCCACGCCTGGTGGATCGCGCTGATGGCGGTCGGCGGTTCCGTGTTCGCCGGAGCCCGCTGGCTCGACGAACGGTCCCGCTGACCTCACTGGTCACCCCACCACTTGTCCTCCTGGGCGGACAGCCAGCCGGCGTCCTTCAGGAGGGCGAGGTGGCGGGGGCCGATGACGTCGTAGTAGAGGAGCGTCGAGGCGAGCAGCCCCCACCCGTTGGCCGGGTCGGCGCGCAGCAGCCGTTTCGCGCGGAGTTTGGCCCGCAGTCCCTTGATGCACTCGTGGACCCGCTGGGAGAGCTGGGTCCTGACGGCGGGATCGGGCAGGGCGCGGAGCAGATGGTGCGCCTGGGTGATGCGGAGCGCCGCTTCGGCGATCTCCGGCGCGGACGGCAGGGGCGCCATCCGGGACGGGTCGTCCAGCCAGGGCCGGCACAGGACGAACGCGACCATGAACTCCTTGGTCAGCGGGTTGAGTTCGAGCGGCCGTTCGGTGGTGGACTGCCGGTCGCCGCCGTCCCGCACCGGCGCCGGGCCGGTGATCTGGTCGGTGAGCGTGAGCAGCACGGGACGGTCCTGGTCGAGCATCGCGGCCGTGCCGATCCTGACGGTGCCCGCGCTGACCAGGCAGCTCTTGTCCCGGGGCCGTTCGCCGAGCGCGGGCAGCCGGACGGTGTCGTCGGGGAAGCGGATGAACAGGGCGTGTTTCTGGCTGAGGTTCGACACCCGGACGCCCTCGGCGAGCACACTGATCTCACCCGCGCGCCGCGACAGCCACGGGTCGTCCGTGACGGGCAGTTCGGCGGCGGGGTCGCGGCCGAACACGACGACGTCCCCCGGACGAAGCACGAGTGCTTCGCCCGAGGGACCGGTGACCTCGACCCGGCCGAGGCCGTTTCCCCCGTTCAGGTCGGTGTCGACCACCATTTGTCCTCCTGGGCGGTGAGCCAGGACCGGTCATAGACGAGCGTCAGATGACGTTCGCCGATCAGGTCGTGGTGGAGCAGGACCGCGGCGATCGCGGACGTGCTGAGTTCGAGGTCGTCCGGCACCAGCCCGTATCTGCGGATCTTCGCCCGCAGGCAGCGCAAATGCTCGTGGACCTGGGCGGCGAGCCGCTGCCGTGCACCCGGCGCGGCGGCGAACCGCTCCCACTGGTGGTGCGATCCGGTGATAGCCAGTGCCTCCTCCGCTATCTGCGGCGCCGACGGCAGCGGCCTGATCCGCAGCGGATCGTGCAGCCAGGGCCGGCACAGCAGGAGCGCGACCATGAACTCCTTGGTGCCGGGGTCCAGGAGCGCTCCCGGGATCCGTCCGGACGCGATCTCCGGGATGAGGATCTGGACGGCCTGGCCGTGGTCGCCGGTGCGGTCGGGGTTGATCGTGGCGGTGCCCGCCGCCAGGAAGCAACCGATGTTGCCGGTGCCCGAGGCCAGGACGGGAAGTTTCACGGCGTCGCCGTTGGCCTCCAGCCACAGGTCGTGCCGGGCGCTGGTGTTGGTGATGCGGACCCCGTCCTCGAAGACGCTGATCTCGCCGGCCTGGCGGGAGACCCAGGGATTGCCCTCGAGCGCCAGGTCGACGCCTGGTCCTCGGCCGAAGCGGAGCCGCTGGCCGGGGCCGAGGGACCAGCGGTGCGCCCCCGGTCCGGTGATGTGCACGACACGCGTGCCCCTGTCGTCGCATGTCGCCGTGTGGTGCGCCGCCCCCAGCGTCACCGGCTGCCGCTTCCCCGTCTCCACGAGGTCGGCTGAAACGGTCAAAACGCTCTTTCCCTTCTACTTATGCACTTTCCGTAGCCATCCCCCCGGATAGGCGTATCGTCGGATTCCTCCTAGGAGAATGGCTCATCCCCCATCTGTGACGTCAGTGCGGTCTGGGTCGATTTTCGGTTCATTTGGAGCGTTCAATAGCGGTTTGAGGTCCAGGCAATCGCATTACTGTTTTGTCGGACACCCCGGAGTTCAGGGGTCGGCGGAAAGGAAGTGCATGACCGAGGGGGAACAGGACGCCCTGACCCGCTGCCTCAACGCCATCGAGGCGCGCGGGGCGGTCGCGACCGCCGCCGAGATCGGCCGTCGCACGGGCTTCGCCGACGGCCAGGTACGCAAGATCCTCAGCGGGGAACGGCCGCTCCGGCCCGAGTTCCTGCGGGGCCTCGGCGAGTACGCCGGGCTCCGGGTCTCCGATCTGTTCGTCATGGTCGGCTGGCTGCCCGAGGCCGAGGCGCTCGCGCCGTTCACCGCCACGCTCGTCGACGACACCTACGCCGCTCTCGAAGCGCTCGAAGAGGCCAGGCCCCGGCTGGAACAGCTCGCCAGGCTGCCGTCGCCCGCGCCCGTCGCCGCCGCCGAAGCGCTCCTCGCCGACGTCGAGGGCGCCGAACGGTTCGAGGTCAGGTTCCTGCAGATCATCTCCGGCGGGCGGTACCGCGCCGTGACCAACAGCGTCGGCGAGTTCCTGCCGCGTGACGGCTGCCGGCCCCTGTCCGACGACGCGCTGCGCGCCCTCGCCTCCCGCGCCGGGCTCCGCGCGCCGCTCGACACCGCGGAACTGGGCGGCGATCCCGTCCACCGGCGGTTCCGGCTGGAGCTCCTCGCCAGGACGGCGGCCGCGCTCAACAACGGCCACGAGCACAGCTGGCAGGGCGGTGAAGGGCATCGGACGTGGCGGTCGGCTTCTGTCCGGCATCCCGCCCACCTGCTCGTCCAGGACATGATCGGCGGACGGCAGCGGACCGACGCCGGCGGCGGCGCGGCACCGGCCGTCCCGCCGGGCCCGATCGTGGTGGTCGGCGGACGGCACGGGCTCGGCCTCGCCGGCGCTCTGCTCGCCCAGGCGCTCGGCCGGCGGTACGTGCTGGTCAGGGAGAACATCGACGTCACCAGGCACGGGCATGTCGTCGCGGTGCCGTCCGACACGCACCGGCACCGGAGCCGGGCGTGGATCTCCGTCGCCGACCACATCGCGCGCCGCGCGTCCGAAGGACGCCCGTGGCCCGCCGTGATCACCGTCCGGGCGGCCGCGTTCGCGAACCCCGACGGGGAGCTCGATCCCCACGCGGTCCGGCTCCTGCGGGAGACGTCGGCCAGGGTCGTCCACGTGCGGGTCCCCGACGCCTACATCGACTGGTGGGCGGAGCGGATCGCGGGCAACTACCCGCTGGGTGTCAGGGACGGGGCCGGCTGGGCGGAACGGACCCGCGCCCAGTACGCCGCGCTCGAAAAGGCCCTGCTCGCGCGCCGCGTCCACCACGATCTGCTGCTGCGCGTCCCCGATCCCGCCGCCGAGCTGGTCGCCCACACGCCCGAAGTCCCCGCCGAGGTGTTCGACTGGACGGCGCGGACCGCCTGGACCGTCCTGCGCAGAATGACGAACGCCGCGGCGACGCCGCGCCCGGGCCTGCTGGCGGACTGGAGCGCGCTCCTGTCCACGGACCCGGACGCGACCGTCCCCGCGCTGTGACGTCGTCAGTCGTCGCCGTCCTCCTCCCCGCCGTCCCACGGGGCGCGAATCCGACCGAGAGTGTTCGTGAAGTAGCACATGGTGACCCTTCTTGGGTGTGCGGGACCGACGCGCGGGCGGCGGCGGTCGCCAACGGAATCCCGGGCGGACGACCCGTCCGGGAGGAAGGAAAGGAAGGAGAGAACGCCGCGAGGCGGCGGGAACACCGGGGGCCAGGACGCTCAGACGGGTCCGTGGAAAGGGCTCAGCCCGGTGGTGCGGGGCGCGTCAACGCGCCGGCGGAGGCGACCGGACCCCCGATGTCCGGTCGTGAAGCGGTCAGGAGCCGGAGCCGCACTCCGAACTGATCGGACGGGCGAGGCGCGACGCGTCGGAGGAGTAGAACGAGTCCGACTCGCCCAGCTTCTTCAGCTTCGGCCCGGCCTCCTGCACCTCGGCGTCCTCGGGGTAGCGTCCGGCGACGTCACCGAGCTTCTTCAGGGCCCGGAACACCCCGTTCTCGTTGATCGGGTGGAACGCCCTCTCCTCCTTCTTGTAGTCGCTGTAGGCGTCGCAGAGCTCCTCCTTCGTGGACGGCCCGGACGAGCAGCCGGTGGCGAGCACCGCCAGGCCCAGGCAGATCACGGCCGCCGCGCACCGGACGCGGGATCGAACGTTCGTCATCTCAGTCCCCTTTCTCGGGATCGACGCCAGGTTCGCCCCGGAGCCGGGCGCACCGCTTCCCCCGAGCTCAGGGGTAGGCGCACGCGACGGCCGGTGGTGGCATGGCTGCGGATCGGCGGGTGACGCCGGCCGGCCGCGCGAACATCGCGCGGCCTCCTCCGTCGAAAGGGCCGGTGCCGTGGAGCGCCCGCTGGGAAGCAAATACGTTCTGGAGTTCACGCTCGGCCGGGGCGCGACGGGCGAGGTCTGGCGCGGCAGGTCGGCCGACGGCACCGCGCTCGCGTTCAAGGTCCTGCACGACGCGCTGTCCCGCGACCCGGAGACCGTCCGCCGGTTCCTGCGGGAGAGCTCGATCCTGCTGGGGCTGGCCCACCCCAATCTGGTGCGGGTCCACGACCTCGTCGCCGAAGGCGAGGTCCTGGCGATCGTCATGGATCTGGTGACCGGCGGCGACCTGCGCGGGCTCCTCGAACGGCGCGGCACGTTCGCGCCCGCCGAGGTGTGCCGGATCGGCGCGGAGGCCGCCGCCGGGCTCGCCGCCGTCCACCAGGCCGGTGTCGTGCACCGCGACATCAAACCGGAGAACATGCTGCTCGACGGCACGGAGCAGCCGCCGGGCGTCCGGGTCACCGACTTCGGGATCGCGCGGATCGCCGAGCAGTCGGGCAGCGGCCGGTCCACGATGCTCGTCGGGACGCCGCAGTACGTCGCGCCCGAGGTGTTCGACGGCCAGGCGCCCACCCACGCCGCCGACCTGTACGCGCTCGGCATCACCCTCTACGAGATGTGCTGCGGGGTGACGCCGTTCGCGGGCGGCTCCACCCTCCAGATCCTGCGACGCCATGTCGACGACGCGCCGGGACGTCCCGGGGGAGTGCCGGAACCGCTCTGGGAGCTGATCGCCGCGCTGCTCGCGAAGGACCCCGCAGCCCGTCCGGGACCGACGGCGGCCGTCGCGAACCAGCTCACGGCGCTGGCCGTCGACCTCGCGGGCCTTCCGGCTGCCCCGGCGCTGACCGATCCGCCGCCGTCCACACCGCTGATCCAGTACCAGCCGACCGACCGGGTCCAGGTGCCGCGTCCGCCGGAGCAGCAGCCGGTCGACGTGCCCGTGTCGCGGGGACCGCAGCCGAAGGCCCGGCGCAGACGCAGCAAACTGATCTTCTCTGCGGTGCTGGTGCGGGCGCTGGTCGCGGCGGGCGGCTGCGCGTGGGGAGCGATGAAACTAACGGGGGCGCGGCTCGACGGCGCCGCCCTCACCACGTCGTCCGGGACGCCGACGGCGCCGT
>NZ_BAAGZI010000062.1:0-21734 GCF_054778695.1 Actinocorallia lasiicapitis | reverse complement strand
CGCGCAGCCCGCGATGCTGCCGCCGAGCCACGAGCCGCCTCCGCCCGTCGCGCCGCTCTACCCGCCGCCCGCCCAGGGCGGCCAGGGACGGTCGGGCAACGCGGTCAAGTACACGCTGCTCGCCCTGGTGCCCGCCCTGGTCATCGGCGCGGCCGGGTTCGCGTTCCTGAAGAGTTCGGGCGCGGAGAAGGAGCCGATGACGGCCGCCCAGCCGGCCGTCAGCACCGTCCCCTCCGCGGAGCCGACCGCGGCGTCCCCCGAACCGCCGGCCCCGTCGCAGACCCCGTCCCCCGAGCCGTCCAAGGCGTCGACGGCCCAGTCCGCCGACAACATCAAGACGGACCAGAAGCTGTCGCTGTCCCGGTTCTTCGGCGGCAAGCGGATCCGGGTGAGCGCCCGCGCCTTCGTCCAGGACGCCCGCTCCCTCAACAACCGCTGCGACTACACCGCCCAGGGCAAGATGATCAAGGCTCTGAAGGACGGCAAGTGCGAGGGCGTGGCCCGCGCCACCTACCTCACCAAGGACAAGCGGATCGGCGTCACGGTCGGCGTCGTCGCGATGCCCACCAAGACGATCGCCGAGCAGACCAGGGCGCTGGCCAACCCGACCAAGCGCGACTGGTTCCTGGGCCTGCCCGGCAAGCACACCAAGAACGTCATGGACGCCGGCGGCTACGCGGCGACCGGCTCAGCCGGCCGCTACGTCCTGTACGCCTACGTCCGCTACATCAACGGTCCCGGCCCCACCAAGGCCAGCTACAAGGAGCTCACCAAGGTCGCCGAGGGCTTCCTGATCTACCTGAACCAGCCCCTGGCCTCCTGACGCGCTCAGGTCAGGCCGGGCTGCCCAGGGTTTCGGCGGGCTCCGGTTCGGTCTTGGGCGGCAGCGTGCGGACCCTGCGGGTCTCCAGCGCCCGCGCGGCCAGCGCGTCGTCGGCGGGGTAGGCGATCTCGACGAGGGCCAGCCCGTGGGCGGGCGCCACCTTCACCGCGGAGTCCCGGACGCCCGCCAGCAGCACCTCGGCGGGCCACTCGATCGGCTTCCGGCCGTCGCCGACCGACAGGATCGCGCCGACCAGCGCACGGACCATGGAGTGGCAGAACGCGTCCGCCTCGACGGTCGCGACGGCCAGCCGTTCGCCCTGGCGTTCCCAGTCGTAGCGCAGCAGCCGCCGGATGGTCGTCGCGCCCTCGCGCTTCTTGCAGTAGGCGGCGAAGTCGTGTTCGCCGACGAGCAGGGCGGCGGCGGCGTTCATCCGGTCGAGGTCGAGGGGGCGCGGATGCCCGACGGTGTCGTGGCGGTCCAGCGGTGGCACCCCGGTCGGGTCGTCGCAGACGCGGTAGGAGTAGCGGCGCTGGAGCGCGGAGAACCGGGCGTCGAACCCTTCGGGCGCGACGCGCACGGCCGTCACCCTGACGTCCGGCGGCAGCACCGCCGACAGCCGCCGGGTGATCGCCCCGTTGACCTGCTGGTAGGCCGGGTAGGGCAGCACGACGTGCGCGACCTGGCCGGTGGCGTGGACTCCGGCGTCGGTCCGTCCGGCGACGGTGAGCATCGGCGGCGGATCCAGTCTCATGATCTTCGCCAGGGCGTCCTCGATGGTGCCCTGCACGGTGCGCTGCGCGGGCTGACGTGCCCAGCCCGCGAAATCCGTCCCGTCATAGGTGATGTCGAGCCGGAGCTTCACCAACGCCGTCATGACCCTGCTTTCCCGTGCCCCCATGGTGTCCGCGGCCATTCTGTCAAAGGAATCAGGCCCTGCGGACGCCGGAAGCCCCTGCCCGCCATTCCAGGAAGGCCCTTTACCCGCTGGCCGGTAGCGGTCGGTGACTTCCCACGGAGCAACGAAGATCGACAGGCTTTCCCCTGATCTATTCCTGGGGGTCTGTGGTGGATTGGCGCGTACCCGGTGTGACCGAGCTTTCGGAGCTCGGCGCCGGCGCTCAAGGACGGGTGGTGCTCGGCCGCCGCCCGGACGGGACCCGCGTCGCCGTCAAGTACCTCAACCCGGGCGCCGCGGGCCGTGCCGAGTTCCGGCGCGAGGCCGAGATCCTGGCGCACGTCGCGAACCCGCACGTCGCGCGGCTGCTGGAGTATGTCGAGGACGAGGACGGCTCGGCGATCGTCATGGAGGCCGTCGAGGGGGTCGCGCTCCGCAGGCTCCTGACCGAACGCGACGAGCCCCTGCCGCCCGAAGCCGCCCTGACGATCCTCAAGGGCTCCCTGCTGGGCCTGGCCGCCGCCCACGACCTCAAGATCGTCCACCGGGACTTCAAGCCTGCCAACATCATCGTCCAGCCGGACGGCGAGAGCCGCCTCATCGACTTCGGCATCGCCCTGCTGGCGGGCGAGGGCGACCGTTCGGGCACCCCCGCCTACATGGCCCCCGAGCAGTGGGCGGGCGACGCCGCCTCCCCCGCCACCGACGTCTACAGCGCGACCTGTGTCTTCTTCGAGTGCGTGACGGGCCGCGTCCCGTTCAAGTCCGACACGGTCGTCCAGCTCCGCGCCGCCCATCTCGCGTCGCCGCCGCCGGTCGATCTGGTGCCCGAACCGCTCCGCCCGCTGGTCGAGGCCGGGCTGGCCAAGGCGCCCGAGTCCCGTCCGCCGGGCGCCGCCGAGTTCGCCGACGAGCTGGAACTCCTGGCGCGGGAAACCTACGGCGAGGACTGGCAGTCCCGCGGCACCGAACTGCTCGCCGCGTCCGCCGCCACCCTCTCGGTCGCGTTCCCCGCGGCCGCCCTCGCCGCCAAGGGCGTCCTCGCGAAGCTGGCCGCCGGAAAGTTCGCCCTGGGCGCCGCCGCCGTCGCCACGACCGCGGTCATCATCACCTCCCTGCTCACCTGGCCGGAGAAGAAGCAGATCCGCCCCGCGTGGCGGCTGTCGGGGATCGTCCCGACCAGCGATCTGGTCGCGATCGGCGACGTCTTCGCGTTCTACGGAGCCAGAGAGGGCGGAGCCTTCGAACTGATCACCGTGGACGCGCGATCCGGCAAGATCCGCTGGCGGGCGCCCGTCAACGCCTCCTACACCCGCGACGCCAGCGGCTTCGCCCCCCTCTACAACTTCAAGGACGCTGACAACGACGACACGATCGTCTTCCAGCGCCGCCTGCCCGGACCAGCCAACCGGCTCGTCGAGATCGTCAGCGTGGACGCCAGGACCGGCAAGGAGCAGTGGGTCTACGGCAAGGGCGGCATCCGGATCATCACCGAGCCCTTCTGGTGCGCGAAGGAGAAGATCTGCCTCACCCGCCGCGACCTGGAGTCCGGTGTGGAGAACTCCCGTGCCCTCGACCCGCGCACCGGCAAGGAGGTCGCGGTCTCCCAGGCCGTCGACGGGCACGCGCTGGGCATGGGCCTGTTCGCGTCCCCCGCGCTCGACTCCATCATGCGCATCGACACCGACGGCACGCTGTACTGGAAGCGCCCCACCAAGGAACTGATCGGCCGGACGCTCAGCATCGACGCGGGCTGGTCCGTGGGGAGCTACGACGGCGAGTCGTTCTACCTGCGGATCGGCGGTCCTGACATGTATCTGAAGGACGGCTCCTACGACTACGCCAAGGGCTTCACCCTCAGCATCGACCACAAGACCGGCAAGCTGCTCTGGCGGGACAAGGGCAGCCGGCACTGCGGCACCCTGGGCGGCGACGTCACGCATCCCGTCCGCTGCCGGGTCGTGGGCCGCAAGTTCTACGGCGCCAACGAACGGATGGAGATCAAGTCCGTGGTCGTCGAGGGCTTCGACCACAGGACCGGCAAGACGACCTGGACCTGGAATCCCGGCCCCGTCACCGGCCTGGTCGAATCCGACGCCACCGTCCTCGCCGTAGACGAGAACATCTACCTGGTCCGCACCTCGCAAGGCGTGTTCCGCTTCGACGCGACCAAGGCGGGCGCGGCCCCGGCGACCGGCGCGCAGATCGGCTGGTGCTGGACGCAGGGCCGGCTGCACACGGCACAGGGCTCACCGACCGGCGACTTCGGCTACACCTACTCGCACAACCATCCGTGCAACACGGCCGGCCTCCGGCTCGACGTCCCCGTGACCACCCCGTCGTTCGCCGGCGAGCAGATCGGCGACATCTTCGCCTGGGCCGACCTCGACGGCATCCACGCCGTCCACGCCCCGCCCGCCAAGCCCGTCCCGACCCTCACCCCCTCGGGAACCCCCACGGCCTCCGCCACCCTGACCCCAGGCTCCTAGAGCCCCAGTTTCGCGACGGCGCGGTCGACGATCACGCGCGGGATCGCACCGGAGTTCCCGCTGTAGAGCAGGAGGAAGGTGTCCCCGAACCGGATGTAGAGCCGTGCCTGGCGGAAGCTGAAGGGGCCGGAGGTGTAGGTCGATCTGACCTGGACGGCGCCGTCACCGAGCCCCGGCACGTTCCGGGTGGAGTAGCGGTAGGTGTACGAACCGTTGCCCGTGGCGCCCGACCACACCCCCGTCACCTTCGGGCAGCGCTTGTGGAAGCCCTTCAGATAGACCATGGCCTCCTCGCCCACGCCCGGCCGGAACAGCAGGACCCGCTCGCCCACGGAGCGCGCCTTCCCGTCGGTGAAGTTCGCGTAGGCGTACGGGCCGCTCGCGAAGAAGGCCTCCAGCGCGAGCGACTCCCGCGCGCAGGTCGGCCTCGTGTCCGGGATCCCGTAGGGCGCGTTCTTCATGGTGCCGTTGCCGGGCTTCACGCCGGCCGGCTGCGGCTGCGGCTTCCACGGCTTCGGCAGATCCTTCGCCGCGATCAGATAGGGCAGCAGATCGGAGCCCTGGTCCGCTCTGAGCCCGCCGGTGCGCTGCTCGGGGACGCTCGCCGGGGTGACGTCGAACGTGTCCACCTCGGCTTCACGGGTCAGCAGCAGGACGCCGACGACGGCGAGCGGCACGGCCGTGCCGACGGACAGGCCGAGAGCGAGCTGGACGAGGGGACGCATCGGGCCCTTCCGGGGGACTTCCGGGAGATCGGAAAGGACCAGGCTAGAGCTAGGGGATCTTGGCGCGGGGCGCTCTGGCCGGAAAAGGACGAGCCCGCCGCCCCGGAAAGGGGACGGCGGGCTCGCGGAGCGGAACGCCTTACTCGGCGGCCTTCTCCTCAGTCTTCTCCTCGGCCGGAGCCTCGGTGGTCTCAGCGGCGTCCTCGACGACCTCGGCGGCGGCCGGAGCCGGCGCCTCGGTGGCCTTGCGGACGGTCACGCCGGAGACCTGCTCGGCGACGAGCTCGATCACGGCCATCGGCGCGTTGTCACCCTTACGGGGGCCGATCTTGGTGATCCGGGTGTAGCCACCGGGACGCTCCGCGAAGTGCGGGCCGATCTCGGTGAACAGCTTGTGCACGACACCCTTGTCACGGATGGTCTTGACCACCAGACGACGGTTGTGGATGTCGCCCTTCTTGGCCTTGGTGATCAGCTTCTCGGCCAGCGGACGGAGCCGGCGGGCCTTCGCTTCCGTGGTGGTGATGCGGCCGTGCTCGAAAAGCGACGTGGCGAGGTTCGCCAGGATCAGCTTCTGGTGCGCGGCGGACCCGCCGAGACGGGCACCCTTGGTGGGCTGAGGCATTTCTCTGTCCTTTTCCGCTCCGGCCGGATGAGGTACCGGAGTCAGTCGTCCCGGCCGTATGAGGAACCGGGAGCGGTGAGGCGGGGACCGGTCGGTCCCCGCCGTCACGCCCGAGGAGCTTCGCTCCCCAAGCGGGCGCTAGTACTGCTCGGTCTCCGCGTACGACTCGTCGTCACCGTCGCCGTAGGCGTCGGCGGCGGCGGTCGGGTCGAAGCCGGGAGGCGAGTCCTTGAGGGACAGGCCCATGTCGTGCAGCTTCTGCTTGACCTCTTCGATGCTCTTGGCGCCGAAATTCCTTATATCGAGGAGGTCCTGCTCGGAACGGGCCACCAGCTCGCCCACCGAGTGGATGCCCTCGCGCTTGAGGCAGTTGTAGGAACGAACCGTCAGGTTCAGCTCCTCGATCGGCAGCGCGAGGTCGGCGGCGAGCGCGGCGTCCGTCGGGGACGGGCCCATGTCGATGCCCTCGGCCTCGACGTTCAGCTCACGCGCCAGGCCGAACAGCTCGACCAGGGTCTTACCGGCGGACGCGACGGCGTCACGCGGCAGCATGCAGTGCTTGGTCTCGACGTCCAGGATCAGACGGTCGAAGTCGGTGCGCTGCTCGACTCGGGTCGCCTCGACCTTGTAGGTGACCTTGAGGACCGGGCTGTAGATGGAGTCGATCGGGATACGACCGATCTCCTGGCCCGGCTGCTTGTTCTGGGTGGCGGAGACGTAGCCGCGACCGCGCTCGACGGTCAGCTCCATCTCCAGCTTCGCCTTGCTGTTCAGCGTGGCGATCTTCAGGTCGGGGTTGTGCACCTCGACGCCCGCCGGCGGCGCGATGTCCGCGGCGGTGACGTCACCCGGGCCCTGCTTGCGCAGGTACATGACCACCGGCTCGTCGTGCTCCGAGGAGACCACGAGCTGCTTGAGGTTCAGGATGATGTCGGTGAGGTCTTCCTTGACGCCCGGCACGGTCGAGAACTCGTGCAGAACGCCCTCGACCCGGATGCTGGTGACAGCGGCGCCGGGGATCGAGGAAAGGAGGGTGCGGCGGAGCGAGTTGCCGATGGTGTAGCCGAAACCCGGCTCCAGCGGCTCGATGACGAACCGGCTGCGGTACTCGTCCACCTGCTCTTCGGCAAGCGACGGACGCTGTGCGATCAGCATGCGTTTCTGCTTTCTGTCGGGCCGCCCGCTATTTGACGGCCTTCAAAGGGGTTACCCCCCGAAGTCATATTTCTATGTCTTCGGGGGGCGGTGGCTCTGTCCAGAACCCGGTAAAGGGTTACTTGGAGTAGAGCTCGACGATCAGCTGCTCCTGCACCTGGGTGTCGATCTGCTGGCGAACCGGCAGCGAGTGCACCAGGATGCGCATCTGCTCGGGGACGACCTCGAGCCAGCCCGGGACGGTCCGCTGACCGGCCTCGGCCTTGGCCACCGCGAACGGGGTCATCTCGAGGGACTTGGTGCGGATCTCGATGATGTCCTTCTCGGACACGAGAGCCGACGGGATGTCGAGCTTCCTGCCGTTGACCACGATGTGGCCGTGGCGGATCGCCTGACGCGCGGCGTCGCGGGACTTCGCGAAGCCGGCCCGGAAGACGACGTTGTCGAGACGGCGCTCGAGCAGGGTCAGCAGGTTCTCACCCGTCTTGCCGCTCTTGCGGTTCGCCTCTTCGTAGTAGTTGCGGAACTGCTTCTCCAGCACGCCGTAGATACGACGGGCCTTCTGCTTCTCGCGCAGCTGGGTGTTGTACTCGGACTCCTTCGGCCGACCGCGGCCGTGCTCACCCGGGGGGTAAGGACGGATCTCGATCGGGCACTTCGGGCCCTCGCACTTGCTGCCCTTGAGGAACAGCTTGGTCTTCTCGCGACGGCAGAGTTTGCAGTCGGCGCCGGTGTAACGAGCCATATCTCTCTATCTCCTACTCAGACCCGGCGGCGCTTCGGCGGACGGCAGCCGTTGTGCGGCACGGGGGTGACGTCCTGGATCGAACCGACCTCGAGGCCCGTGGCCTGGAGGGAGCGGATCGCGGTCTCGCGGCCGGAGCCGGGACCCTTCACGAAGACGTCGACCTTGCGCATACCGTGCTCCATGGCGCGGCGGGCAGCGTTCTCAGCGGCCTGCTGAGCGGCGAACGGGGTGGACTTACGGGAGCCCTTGAAACCCACGTGGCCGGAGGAGGCCCAGGAGATCACATTCCCGTTGGGGTCCGTGATGGAGACGATCGTGTTGTTGAACGTGCTCTTGATGTGGGCGTGCCCGTGAGCGACGTTCTTCTTTTCCTTGCGGCGCAGCTTCTTAGGTGCGCCCTGGCGGCTCTTAGGAGGCATTGCTTTTGTTTTCTCCAGAGGTCATCACTGATGAGGGAACTGCTGTCGGAGTCCCTCAACCACCGAACGGAGTCCTGAGAGAAGGTCTCCGCTGGTCCCGTAGAAGGACCGCTCCCCTCTACGGGGTTACTTCTTACCGGCCTTCTTCTTGCCGGCCACGGTCTTCTTCTTGCCCTTGCGGGTACGTGCGTTGGTCTGCGTACGCTGACCGTGCACGGGGAGCCCGCGACGGTGGCGGATGCCCTGGTAGCAGCCGATCTCGATCTTGCGGCGGATGTCGGCCTGCACCTCGCGGCGCAGGTCACCCTCGATCTTGAAGTTGGCGTCGATGTACTCGCGCAGCGGGATCAGCTCGTCATCGGTGAGCTGGTGCACCCGCAGGTCACCGGAGACTCCGGTGGCGGCGAGGGTCTCGAGCGCACGGGTGCGTCCGATGCCGAAAATGTAGGTCAGCGCAACCTCGAGCCGCTTTTCGCGGGGGAGGTCGACACCGGCGATACGTGCCATATCGGGCAGTGTCCCTTCTTACTTGGCGGAGGTCCTACCGACCGCGTCCCCGTCCCTGCCCAGGGCGGGCCCCAGCCTCCGACTGGGGGTCATCGACCGGTTTCCCTTCCGGGACCTGGTCGACTGCGGCCTGTTGTTTTGTTGTCGTCTTCAGACGTGCCCGAGGACTTTCGCCCTCGAAGCTGCCTAGCCCTGACGCTGCTTGTGGCGCGGGTCCTGGCAGATCACCATGACGCGGCCGTGCCGGCGGATGACGCGGCACTTCGAGCAGATCTTCTTGACGCTCGGCTTGACCTTCATTGGGTCTCCTGATCAGTTGCTCAGGGTCATCCCCGCCCAGCCAGGGCGGAGAAGGCAACCCCAATCGGTTTACTTGTAGCGGTAGACGATGCGACCGCGAGTGAGGTCGTAGGGCGACAGCTCCACGACGACACGGTCATCAGGCAGGATCCGGATGTAGTGCATCCGCATCTTGCCGCTGATGTGCGCGAGGACCTTGTGCCCGTTGTCCAGTTCCACCCGGAACATCGCGTTCGGGAGAGACTCGACGACAACGCCCTCGATCTCGATGGCGCCTTCCTTCTTGGCCATGGCCTCCGCGCTTCGCTGCTCGGTTACGTCTGTCCTCCCCGGAAGGACACGCGTCCGCCCACCTGCAAAGGAAGGGTGAACTCGAATCCCCCAGGGACGTCCAGTTGCGTCTCGGCGAGACACCGTGAAACCCTGCCACCAAGTTCGAAACATCGTTCGAATACTCAGGGCATAGCAGGTCTGACACTGGACCGAATGATGAGTCTACGCGACACCCCGCCAATTACGAAATCAACCCTCGCAACCGCTCCGGGCCCCGCCACCACTCGCCCCGAGGCTACCCGCCCCCGGCAGCGCGAAATTCCGTCCCGCCGTCTCCGGCGACCGGACCGTCCCGCGCCCCCGAGGCTTCGCGGGAACCAGCCTGGCCGGAATCGACCAGATCATTCGGAAGTTTCAGGTCATGACCGTCCGCGAAAGCGCCCGATCGCGTCGCGGAGCAGGGAAGCGAGCGGGCGCGCTAGGGCATTACGGCTTTCCCGGTGCCGTCCGGCGTTGTACGTTTCCAACATGGCGGCTTATGAGTTCGAACTGGTCTTGAGCAGACCAGTCTTCGAGCATGAGCTCGACCAGTTGTTCGAACGCACCCAGGGCTACGTCACCGTAGCGTGCGTCAGGGGCCCCGCGGAAGTGACCGGACCCGGCCATGCCCGCTGCTCCTGGGAGGCGAAGACCCTGGCCAAGGCCATGATCGAAGTCATCCTGATCACCGAGTCGGCCACCACCGACCTGACGGTCCGCCGCGCCGAGGCCGACCCTCTCCTCGCCATGCGCGAGATCGCCGACCGTGTCGGCCGCACCGTCGAGTCCGTCCGGCTGGCGGTGACGGGGCAGCGCGGCCCCGGCGGCTTCCCCGCCCCGGAGACCCACCGCCTCTGGCGCTGGTCCCAGGTGGCCGCCTGGTACGGCATCACCGACCCCGTCTTCGAGGAGTCCGGCTCCACCACCCGGGCCATCAACGGCTGGCTGGCCCTGCGCGAGGTGGTCCCCGAGGTGGCTCCTGATCCGCGTCATCTGCTGTCCGCCCTCACCAACGCGACCCGCGCCACCGCCTGAACCGGTCAGGCGACGGCGGCGCGGAAGTCGGCGAGACCCGTGGCGTCGGGGTGGCCTGAGGAAACGACGGTCGTGATCAGGCTGGCCTGGGTCTCCGGCGGGAGCTGCGCGAACTGGAGGGCCAGGGCCGCCGGGCCCTGACGTTCCAGCAGCGACAGCAGGTTCTCGGCCAGGATCAGCGCCGCTTCGGCCTCGGTCAGCTCCTCGGGGGTGACGGCCCCTGAGTCGGCGAGCCGGACCAGCGCGTACGGCGCCAGCCGGGGGTCGTCCCGCAGGGTGAAGAACAGGCGGGACCCGTCGGTGAGGTCGGCGCCGAGGGTGTCGAGGAGCAGCGCGGCGCGTCCGTGGAACGGGCACGCCCGGACGGCGTCCAGCAGCGGAGCCACGTCGCCGCCGTTCACGGCGAGCCAGCCGGACAGTTCGGCGCGGGCCGTGTCGGGCGGGTAGTGGTCGGCGAGGACGCCCAGCAGCGCGGCCGCCGGCACCTCGGCCAGCTCCCCGACGCGGCCGGCCTCCCGCCCTTCGGCCAGGTAGTGGTCCCGCATCACCGCGGTCCCGAGGCCGGACAGGCAGATCTTGTCCCCTTCGGCGGTGACGGCCCCGAACAGTGTCAGCGCCGCGATGATCCCTTCGAGGCCGTTCAGCACCCCGGCATGGACCAGATCCCGTTCGGACGCCCTCGCCGGCACCCCGGGCAGCTCGTTCCGGACGCACGCGTGCCAGATCGCCTCCGCCACCCGGCCCTCCGCCAGGAACCCCTGCCCGTACAGGGTGTGCAGCAGCTCGGTCACCGCCCACCGGTACAGCTCCCGGAGCTCCCCTTCGCCGGGGAACACCCCGTTCGTCACCAGGAACGCTCCGAACACCCGCCGCCAGACCTCGACCGGGTCCTCCCCCGGCAGCTCGTCGACGGCCGCCGCCCACTCCCGGTGGTAGGCCAGCCCGGGCCCTTCGCGGCGCCACCGCGTCAGGGCGCCGGCCGCGGCGGCCCGCTGCTCGTCGTCGTCCGGGACGTGCACGGGCAGCTGCGGCGCCTTGCGCACCTGCGGCCCGTACCGCCGCTCGCTCATTCCCCTGGTCAGGACGCTCGGGTCGATCTCGGTCCGCCCGTCCCTGATCTCCTTGAGCAGCCGTGCCACGGCCCGGTGGTCGGCCGGGTCGATCCCCCGCTCGAACGCCGCCGTCATCACGATCTCCGCGGGCCCCGGCTCCCGAGGCGCGTTGATCAGTTCCGTGTACCGCGCCCCGATCACCGCGATCTCGGCCAGGGACTCCCCCGCCGTCGCCCCCCGCGGATCGAGCAGCCCACCGTCCCCGAGAAACCCGATCAGCCCCCGCACCGCCCCAAGAATCTTCCCCCCGTCGAACGCCGCCGAGGCGACATTCGACGGAAACCACTCGACGAGCAGCCGCCGCACCTCCTCAGGCGTCCACCACCCGAGCCGCCCGTCGGTGCTGAGATGCCGGAACTCCAGCGCCCGCCGCACGAACTCCCGCGCCACCGGCTCCCCGCGCTCCTGCGCCCACCGCGCGCACCCCCGCTCCAGCAGCCCCGCGACCTCGGCGAACTCGTCCTTCTCCGCCACCTCAAGCCACATCCGCATCCCACCAAACTACTGACCCCCACCCCCGCCCGCCCCGCATTCCCAGGGTTGACCACCCCCCAGAACACGCCGCGAAGCTCCCGGCAGTCAGCCCGGGAACGCGTCAGGCGATCGCGGATACATCGCCGTCCTCGAAGTGAATTTCTTGATGTAGCCGCCCACCGAGGGCACCTGCGTAGCGGATCAGAATCTCCTGCCCGGAGATCTTTCCCTGCTCGATCTGCGAGATCCGCCCTTTGCTGACGCCCATGCGCTCAGCGACCTGCTCCTGGGTCAGCCCGCGCGACCTACGGATCTCACCGAGCCTGTGTCCCAGTACCTCCGCGAGCAGTTCGAGTTTTCCCGCCTCGACGGCCGCCTCACCGCCGGCCCGTTCGACCTGCTCGGCACGGATATCGCTCCACCGGGTGTACCCACTCATAGAGCCCCGCCTTCCTCTTCCGCACGCGCCCTCAGGTAGGCGCCGTAACGCTGCTCAGCGATGGGAATCGCCTCGTCGTACCAGGCATTCCATCGCCCGGCCTTGTCACCCGCGACCAGCAGGATGCTAGATCGCCATGGATCGAAAACGAACAGGATGCGCACGGTCCCGGCACGCAGCTCCTTGAGGTTCTTGATCGCCGAAGCCTCGACGGTATCGACCAACGGCCGGCCCAGGCCCGGCCCTCCCTCGGCGAGCGCGTCGATCGCCTGCACCACCCTTCGATGAGCACCGTCATCGAGCCCATCAATCCAGGCACGCACCTCGTCGACGACATAGACGTCCCACTCGCCCTCCATCATGCCCAAAGTTTAGCGATCGGTAAACCGGGCTGATGGTGAAAACGGTAGAGAGGAATCCTGCGGGAAGGGGCGGGTCAGGAGTCTTTGTCGGGGCCGAAGATGGTGGCGGCGAGGAGGACGGCGCCCCAGGGGCCTGCGACCCAGAGGAACCAGGGGTAGATGAGGGAGGCGGTGCCGATGCTGGTGATCAGCCAGATGGTGAAGGTGACGAGGTTGACCGAGGCCCAGCCGGTCCAGGAGGCGCGCAGGCCCGTGCGGTAGACCTGGACGCCCTTGGCGTTGGTCCTCTTCACCGGCTTCGAGCTCGCCGACGACGCGGGGACCGGGAGGTCGTAGGCGTCATGTTCGGGCAGGTCGGAGGTGAGCTGCTGGAGGCCGCCGAGGGTGCGGGCGGCGTAGACCGCTTCGAGCCGCTCGTTCAGTTCGTCCTGGGTGAGCCGGCCGACCGCGTAGTTCTCGCGGAGGACCTCGGCGTAGCGATCACGGTCCGTGTCGGACGCTCGCATGTCGGGGTTCTGCGACATCCCGGACTCCTTCGTCGAAAACCGATCTCAACGCCCAGTCTAGTGATCGTCGGGGAAACCCCACCAGCGAAGGACGCGGCAGTTCGGGACGGTCAGGACAGCGCGGCGAGGCGGGCGGTGCCGCCGTCGAGCGCGGTGAGCACCTGCGGCCCCGCATCGGTGATCGCGACGGTGTGCTCGAAGTGGGCGGAGTACTTTCCGTCCTCGGTGACGACGGTCCAGCCGTCCTCGAGCTCGTCGGTCCCGGGCTTGCCGAGGTTCACCATCGGTTCGATCGCGAAGACCATGCCGGGGCCGAGTTTCATCCCGGTGCCGCGCCGGCCGATGTTCGGGATGAACGGGTCCATGTGCATCTCGGTGCCGATGCCGTGCCCGCCGTAGCCCTCGACGATGCCGTAGCGGCCCTGAGAGCGAACGTAGGACTCGATGGCATGGCCGATGTCGTTGAGAAAACCCCCGGCCTGGCAAGCCGCCAGGCCGCGCCACAGGGATTCCTCCGTGACGTCCAGAAGCTTCTGGACGTTCGCGGGCACCTCGCCGACCGGGACGGTCACGGCGGCGTCGCCGTGCCATCCGTCGACGATCGCACCGCAGTCGATGGAGACGATGTCTCCGTCCCGCAGGATCTTGTCGTCCCGCGGGATGCAGTGCACGATCTCCTCGTTCACCGAAGTGCACAGGGTCGCGGGGAAAGCGGTGATCGGCCCGGGTACGCCGATGAAGGAGGGCGTGCCGCCGTTGCTCCGGATGTTCTCCTCGGCGAGGCGGTCCAGGTCCTTGGTCGAGACCCCGGGCTTGACGGCCTGGGCGACCAGCGCGAGGGTCTCACCGACGAGACGGCCCGCGACCCGCATGAGCTCGATCTGCTCAGGCGACTTGACCTGGATGCGCGACTTCCTTCTGAACACCACTGACGAACTTCTCTTTCTGAACTAGGAACGCAGAGCGGCCAGGGCGCGCTCGGTGACCTCTTCCACCGATCCGGTGGCGTCGATCCCGACGAGCAGCCCTTCCTTGTCGTAGAACGACACGATCGGCGCGGTCTGTTCCTCGTAGACGTCGAGGCGGTGCCGGACGACGTCTTCCTTGTCGTCGTCCCGCTGGAAGAGCCGGCCGCCGCAGTCGTCGCAGACGTCGTCCTGGCCCTCGTCGAACTCGACGTGCCAGATCCGTTCGCACGTCGAGCAGGTGCGACGGCCCGAGAGCCGCCGGATCACTTCCTCGTTGTCGACACGGAGCTGGAGGACCTTGTCCAGGTGCAGGCCGTCTTCGGCCAGCATCTTTCCGAGGGTCTCTGCCTGGGGGACGTTGCGGGGGAAGCCGTCCAGCAGGAAGCCGCCGAGGGCGTCCTCCTGGTGGATCCTGTCCCGGACCATGGCCACGGTGACCTCGTCCGGGACGAGGTCACCCTTGTCCATGTACTGCTTGGCGAGAACGCCGAGCTCGGTTCCGCCGCTCACATTGGCGCGGAAGATGTCACCTGTCGAAATCTTCGGGATCGACAGATGACTGGCGATGAACTGGGCCTGAGTCCCCTTACCCGCTCCGGGGGGCCCGACGAGAACGATGCGCATCTACCGGAGGAACCCCTCGTAGCTGCGCTGCTGGAGCTGCGATTCGATCTGCTTCACGGTGTCCAACCCAACGCCGATGATGATCAGGATGCTGGTGCCACCGAAGGGGAACTCGTTAGCGGTCTTGAGCACCGCAAACGCGATCATGGGGATCAGGGCGACCAGACCCAGGTAGAGCGCACCGGGAGCGGTGATCCGCGTGAGGACGTAGTCGAGGTACTCAGCGGTCGGCCGCCCCGGACGGATACCGGGGATGAACCCACCGTACTTCTTCATGTTGTCGGCGACTTCAGTGGGGTTGAACGTGATGGCCACATAGAAGTACGTGAAGAAGATGATCAGCGAGAACGTGATCAACATGTTCACCCAGTTGTCCTGGCGCAGGTACGGCAGGATGTTCTTCTGGAGGAACTCGTTGTTGGGCCAGAGCTGCCCGGCGAGCTGCGGGAGGTACAGCAGCGACGACGCGAAGATCACCGGGATGATGCCGGCCTGGTTGACCTTCAGCGGGATGTAGGTGGAGGTACCGCCGTACATGCGGCGTCCGACCATGCGCTTGGCGTACTGGACGGGGATCCGCCGCTGCGCCTGCTCCACGAACACCACCGAGGCCACGATGCACAGGCCCACCAGGATGATGATCGAGAAGACGAAGCCGCCCTTGTCCTTGAAGATCTGCAGGAACTGCGACGGGAACGTCGAGACGACCGTGGTGAAGATGAGGATCGACATACCGTTGCCGATGCCCCGGTCGGTGATCAGCTCGCCCAGCCACATGATCACAGCGGTGCCCGCCGTCATCGTGATGACGATCGTCACGATGCCGAACACGCCCTGCGAATCGGGGTAGAGCAGGTTGTCCGCACCTTCGGCGCCCTGGAACAGGTTGCCGGTGGCGGCCATGGCCACGATGCCCGTCGACTGCAGGATCGCCAGACCGATGGTCAGGTAGCGGGTGTACTGCGTGATCTTCGCGGTACCGGCCTGGCCCTCTTTCTTGAGGGCCTCCAGCCGCGGGATCACGACGGTCAACAGCTGCAGGATGATGCTCGCGGTGATGTAGGGCATGATGCCCAGCGCGAAGACCGACAGCTTGAGCAGCGCGCCACCGCTGAACAGGTTGACGAGCGAGTAGATGTCCTTGTTGCTGCCCGAGGTCGCGCTGTCCAGCGCGTCCTTGACGGCACCGACGTTGACGCCAGGCGCAGGAAGCTGCGAACCCAGACGGAACACCGCGATGATCAGCAGCGTGAAGAGTATCTTCTTACGCAGGTCGGGCGTTTTGAACACCCTTGCGACAGCGGTGAGCACCATTCCTCCTGCGCGATTACCTGGTCAGACGGCGCTGGTCGAAGCCAGTCAGCCGAAAAGTTCAATAACTGGATGGCGTGCCTCACAGAGCACGCCCCGTCGAATGCTAACAGCAGACGGAAGCAGGGCTGACCCTCCAACGACGGACGGTGGAGGCCGGTTCCCGTTTTCCCGGACTTCTGGAACAGCGTCCGGTGTCCGCGCCCCGTCACACTACCCGCAACGGACACAGAACCCGTCCGTACCGCCGCGGAACGGACTAGGGCGGGCTCCCAACGGGAACCCGCCCTAGACCTCAGAGACTTGCTCAGACCTGCTCGGCGCTGCCACCGGCAGCGGCGATCTTCTCCTTGGCGGAGCCGGAGAAGGCGTTCACCTTCACCTGCACCGCGACGGAGATCTCGCCCGTGCCGAGGATCTTGACCGGCCGGTTGGCGCGCACGGCGCCCTTCTCGACCAGACCCTCGACGGTGACCTCGCCGCCCTGCGGGAACAGCTCAGCCAGCTTGTCCAGGTTCACGACCTGGAACTCGACCCGGTTCGGGTTCTTGAAGCCCTTGAGCTTCGGCACCCGGCGGATCAGCGGAATCTGGCCGCCCTCGAAGCCGACGCGCACGGTGTTCCGGGCCTTGGTGCCCTTCGTACCGCGACCAGAGGTCTTACCCTTGGACGCCTCACCGCGGCCCTTGCGGACCTTCTTCTTGTGGGCACCCGGAGCCGGCTTGAGGTCGTGGATCTTCAGAGCGTCGCTCATGCGTCCACCTCCTCAACGCTCACCAAGTGAGCAACGGTGCGGATCAGGCCGACGACCTCGGGCTTGCCGGCGCGGACGGTGGAGTCACCGATGCGCTTGAGGCCCAGGGTCCGCAGCGAGTCCCGCTGGTTCTGCTTCTCGGAGATCACGGACTTGATCTGCGTGATCTTCAGTTCTTTCTCAGCGGAGGCACCCCGAAGGATGTCCGCCTGCGACTTCACGCTCACTGCGACACCTCGACCTTCGCGGCCTCGATACCCGCGGCACGCGCCCGCAGCATGGCGGCGGGAGCGACGTCCTCGATCGGCAGGCCGCGCTTGGCCGCGATCTCCTCCGGACGCTTCAGCTGCTTGAGCGCCGCCACCGTCGCGTGGACGATGTTGATGGCGTTCGAGGAGCCGAGCGACTTGGACAGGACGTCGTGCACGCCAGCGCACTCCAGGACGGCGCGCACCGGGCCACCGGCGATGACACCGGTACCGGGGCTGGCCGGCTTCAGCAGGACGACACCCGCGGCAGCCTCACCCTGGGAGAGGTGCGGGATGGTGCCCTGGATACGGGGGACCTTGAAGAAGTTCTTCTTGGCCTCTTCGACGCCCTTGGCGATCGCGGCCGGAACTTCCTTGGCCTTGCCGTAGCCGACGCCGACGGTGCCGTTGCCGTCACCGACGATCACGAGGGCGGTGAAGCTGAAGCGACGACCACCCTTCACGACCTTGGCGACACGGTTGATCGCGACGACGCGCTCGATGTACGACTGGCCCTTGTCGGCGCCACCGCGGCGGTCATCACGGCGTCCGTCACGGCCACCGGAACGACGCTCGCCGCCCTGGCCGCCTCCGCGACTGGGAGCAGCTGCCATTAGTGGTTCCTCTTCTCAGACTCGAAAGACGGGGTCACAGTGCGAGACCCCCCTCGCGCGCACCGTCCGCGACAGCGGCGATACGGCCGTGGTACTTGTTGCCGGCGCGGTCGAAGACCACGGCCTCAACACCGGCAGCCTTGGCGCGCTCGGCGACAAGCTTGCCGACTTCCTTCGACTTCGCGGTCTTGTCACCGTCGAGGGCCCGCAGGCTCTCTTCCATGGTGGACGCGGACGCGAGGGTCTTGCCGCCGCCGAGGATCGAGTCGTCGACGACCTGCACGAAAACGTGGCGGGTGGAGCGAGTCACGACCAGGCGCGGACGGACAGCGGTGCCCACGACCTTCTTGCGGACCCGCAGGTGGCGGCGCTTGCGCGACGTGGCGCGCTTGCTCGTGCCCTTGCGGAACAGGTCCTTGGTACCGGCCATGACTACTTACCAGCCTTTCCGACCTTGCGGCGGATCTGCTCACCCTGGTACCGCACACCCTTGCCCTTGTAAGGGTCGGGCTTGCGCAGCTTGCGGATGTTGGCAGAGATCTCGCCGACCAGCTGCTTGTCGATGCCCTCGACCTTGAACAGGGTCGGCTTCTCCACCGTGAAGGTGATGCCCTCGGGGGCCTTGACCAGGATCGAGTGGCTGTAGCCGAGGGAGAACTCGAGGTCCTTGCCCTTGGCCACGACGCGGTACCCGACGCCCTGGATCTCGAGGGTCTTGACGTAACCCTTGGTGACACCCTCGATCATGTTGAAGATCAGGGTGCGGCTCAGGCCGTGCAGGCCGCGAACCGTGTTGATGTCGTTGGGGCGGGTCACCGTGATGACGCCGTCGTTCAGCTCGGCCTTGATCGGCTCGACGACGGTGTGCTCCAGCGAGCCCTTCGGGCCCTTGACCGAGACCTTCTGGCCATCGATCTTTACCTCGACTCCGCTGGGAACGGAGATCGGCAGACGTCCAATGCGTGACATTGTCTGTTTCTCCTTCCGTTACCAGACGTAGGCGAGGACTTCGCCGCCCACGCCACGCTTGCCGGCCTGCTTGTCGGTCATGAGACCGGAGGACGTCGAGATGATCGCGACGCCAAGGCCACCGAGGACCTTGGGCAGGTTGTCCTTCTTCGCGTAAACCCGGAGACCGGGCTTCGACACGCGCTTGATGCCGGCGATGGAGCGCTCACGGGTCGGCCCGAACTTCAGGTCGATGGTGAGCTTCTTGCCGACTTCGGCATCCTCCACGTGCCATCCCACGATGTAACCCTCCTGCTGGAGGATCTCGGAGATGTGTGCCTTGATCTTCGAGTACGGCATCGACACGGTGTCGTGGTATGCCGAGTTCGCGTTACGCAGACGCGTGAGCATGTCTGCGATCGGGTCGGTCATCGTCATGGCCTGCTTGGCCCTCCCTCGCCGCGGTTTCCAGCTGCCCCTACGCACCCGGCCCTGTGACGGGCGGGGTTCTCGGGACCCTACGGACCTACAGCGTGGTCATGGGCACCTCTAGATTGCGGGTGCCCGGTTTGTTGTACGTACAGTACGCGACCACCCCCGCGACCGCCGAATCGGCGGCCGCGGGAATGACCTGCGTTCAATGCTGACTAGCTCGAAAAGCGGGCTAGCTTGAAGCGGGCTAGCTCGGTGCTACCAAGAGGACTTGGCGATACCGGGCAGCTCGCCGCGGTGCGCCATCTCCCGGAAGCAGATACGGCACAGGCCGAACTTCCGGTAGACCGAGTGCGGCCGGCCGCAGCGGGAGCAGCGGGTGTAGGCGCGCACGGCGAACTTCGGCTTGCGAGCAGCCTTAGCGATGAGGGACTTCTTCGCCATTTCCTAGGCCTCCTTGAACGGGAAGCCGAGGAGCTTCAGCAGCGCCCGGCCCTCTTCGTCATTCGTGGCGGTCGTCACGATCGTGATGTCCATACCACGCTGGCGGTCGACCTTGTCGACGTCCACTTCGTGGAACATGACCTGCTCGGTCAGACCGAAGGTGTAGTTGCCGCGGCCGTCGAACTGCTTCGGGGACAGGCCCCGGAAGTCGCGGATACGCGGCAGAGCCAGGGACAGCAGCCGGTCCAGGAACTCCCACATGCGGTCGCCGCGCAGCGTGACGTGCGCGCCGATCGGCATGCCCTCACGCAGCTTGAACTGCGCGATGGACTTCTTGGCCCGCGCGACGGCCGGCTTCTGGCCGGTGATCGCGGTCAGGTCCTTGACAGCGCCCTCGATCAGCTTCGCGTCGCGAGCGGCCTCGCCCACGCCCATGTTCACCACGATCTTGGTCAGACCGGGGATGTTCATGACGTTGTCGATGCCGAGCTGCTCCTGGAGCTGAGCCTTCAGCTCCTCGCGGTACTTCAGCTTGAGACGCGGCTGCGGGATCTCAGTAACGGTTTCGGTCATTTCAGATCTCCTTGCCGGTACGACGCGAGATCCGGACCTTCTTGCCGTCGACGAGCGAGAACCCGACGCGGGTCGGCTTGCCGTCCTCGAGCAGCGACACGTTGCTGACGTGCAGCGGGGCCTCGACGGTGATCACGCCACCGCCCTTGCCCTGAGCGTCGACCTTGGTGTTCTTCTTGATGAGGTTCGCACCCTCGACCGTGACGCGCTCGCGCTTCAGGTCGACGGCGATGACCTTGCCGGTGGCGCCCTTGGACTTACCGGCGATGATGACGACCTCGTCGCCCTTACGGATCTTCATTTACAGCACCTCCGGCGCAAGCGAGACGATGCGCATGAACTTCTTCTCGCGCAGCTCGCGGCCGACCGGGCCGAAGATACGGGTTCCGCGCGGGTCCCCGCCGTCCTTGATGAGCACGGCCGCGTTCTCGTCGAAACGAATGTAGGAACCGTCGGCACGACGGACTTCCTTACGCGTGCGGACGACGACCGCCTTGACGACGTCACCCTTCTTCACGCCGGCCGCGGGAAGGGCGTCCTTCACCGTGGCGACGATGATGTCGCCGATGCCCGCATAGCGCCGACCAGAGCCACCGAGAACACGGATGCAAAGGATTTCCTTCGCACCAGTGTTGTCGGCGACCTTCAGTCGCGACTCCTGCTGGATCACTTCTAACTCCTGTTTGTTCTCACCGGTTCTCCGCCCCTAGGACGGAGCCTGGCGGATGATCTCCCCCGGGATTCACCCAGGGAAGGGAGTGCGGGGAGGCGATCCCGGGAAGGGGCGCGAACCCCTTCCCGCACCGGATCGCCCGGCCAACCCGCAGGTCCAGATAATTTACTTGGCCTTCTCGAGGATCTCGACGACGCGCCAGCGCTTGGTGGCCGACAGCGGGCGGGTCTCCATGAGACGCACCCGGTCGCCGATCCCGGCGCTGTTGTTCTCGTCGTGAGCCTTGTACTTGGTCGTACGGCGGATGATCTTGCCGTACAGACGGTGCTTCACGCGGTCCTCGACGGCGACGACGACGGTCTTGTCCATCTTGTCGCTGACGACCAGACCTTCGCGAACCTTGCGGTTCCCGCGGTCCAGCTCGCCCTCGGTCGAAACTTCCGTGCTCACTTCTCGCCCTCCTCGGCAACGGTGACGATGCCGAGCTCGCGCTCCCGCATCACGGTGTAGATGCGCGCGATCTCACGCTTGACCGTGCGCAGCCGCCCGTGGTTCTCCAGCTGGCCGGTCGCGGCCTGGAAACGGAGGTTGAAAAGCTCCTCCTTGTATTCCTTCAGCTTCGTGACCAGTTCGTCTTCGGGCTGGGTGCGCAGGTCGTCAGCAATGCTGGCCATCACTCGCCCACCTCCCTCTTCACGATCTTGCACTTCATCGGCAGCTTGTGGATGGCGCGGGTGAGCGCCTCACGAGCGACCTCTTCGTTCGGGTAAGACAGCTCGAACATGACCCGGCCCGGCTTCACGTTCGCGATCCACCACTCCGGAGAACCCTTACCGGAACCCATGCGGGTCTCGGCCGGCTTCTTCGTCAGCGGACGGTCCGGGAAGATGTTGATCCAGACCTTGCCGCCACGCTTGATGTGGCGGGTCATGGCGATACGAGCGGACTCGATCTGCCGGTTGGTCACGTAGTGACCTTCGACAGCCTGAATGCCGTACTCACCAAAGGTAACCTTCGTGCCACCCTTGGCCATTCCACGACGGCGCGGGTGGTGCTGCTTACGGTGCTTAACCCTGCGAGGGATCAGCATGGAATTCAGCTCCCCTCAGGCGCCGGAGCAGCCTCGGGGGCAGCAGCAGGCGCAGCATTCTCGTTCTGACGCGGAGCGCGCTCGCCGCGCGCGCCGCCACGGGCGCCACCGCGAGCCGGACGCTCG
>NZ_BAAGZI010000061.1:0-21990 GCF_054778695.1 Actinocorallia lasiicapitis | reverse complement strand
CCAGTTTCGCGATCACCCGGGGGACGGTGTCGTCGTCGGCCGCGCCGGGCAGCTCGGCGAGCATCCGCAGCGCCACCAGCAGCGCGGCGGCCTCGTCGGCGCCCAGCCGCAGCGGCCGGGAGATCGTCTCGGCCTCGCTGACGGTGATGTCGCCGCCCTCATACGACAGGTCGATCGGGCAGTAGGGGTCGGGTGAGCGCAGCTCGACGCACCACAGGGTGTTGAGGTCGTCGCGGAGCTGCTTCTCGGTGACGCCGAACGCCTCGGCCGCCTCGGTGACGGACACGGTGTCGCGGGCCACGACATAAGGGACGAGCGCGAGCAGCCGGGACAGCCGGTCGGCGGAGGTCGTCGACTTCATGAGAGAACCCCCTTCAGATGGCGGATCACCGCGTCGCGCAGGTCGGGCGGGTCGATGACGTGGACGTCGGCGGCGAACCGGGCGAGGGTGGCGGCGAACTGCTCGACGTCCCAGATCGCGGCCTCCGCCTCATCCCATTCGGCGTCGTGCGGGATGACGTTCCTGGCCCAGCGGCGGACGCCCTGCGCGCCGTCGCGGCGCAGCCGGATCCGCGCGGACCGCCGTTCGGCGGGCGGCTCACCCCACTCGAACGCGATCTTCTTGATGTCGACGCCGTCGGGGACGGTGACCGCGCCGAGCGGCCCCTGCACGAACACCTCGCCCTGGACGCGGGAGAGCCGGAACACCCGCTGGGCGTCCCTCACCCGGTCGTGGCCGACCATGTACCAGCGGCCGCGCCGCGACGCCAGCCCCCACGGCTCCACGATCCGGCGCTGCGGCCCCGGGCTGGACGCCGACTGGTAGTCGAACGCCACCAACCGCTTGTCCCGCACCGCCTCGTACAGGGCGGGAAACGCCGGTTCACCCGCGTTGACCCGCGGTTCCAGGACCGACGCGCCCGACGGATCGGCGTCGATCCCGGCGGCCTTCAGCTTGAACAGCGCCCCCGAGGCGGCCTCGGCCAGGTTGGTCTGCTGCCACACCCGCGCCGCCAGCCCGAGCACCGCGACCTCGTCGGGCGTCAGATGGATGTCGGGCAGCTCGTAGGCCTGCGGGGGGATCCGGTAGCCGGTGTCGTCCTCGTCACTGCCGACCTCCAAGGGGATGCCGAGCTCCCGCAGCTCCTCCTTGTCGCGTTCGAACATCCGCTTGAACGCCTCGTCGGAGTCCGGGTAGCCCGGAACCGCCTGCCTGATCTGCTCAGCGGACAGATACCGCCGTGTGGCCAGCAGAAGGACCACCAGATGCAGAAGACGTTCCGTCTTGCGCCGCGACATTCGACCTTCCCCTCGTCTGGTGAAACGCTACCGTGCTGCAGGTGATCCGATGGCGCAAAGGAACAGTAGAAAGCATCCGCCGCGAGTGGCCCGGAGCGGTCGAACTCGACCTGCTCATCGACGGCGCACCGGCGCGGGGCCTGGCCTACCCGGCCCTCGTCGGCCGGCCCGAACCCGGCGACGAGGTGCTGCTGAACACCACGGCCCTGGCCATGGGGCTCGGCACCGGAGGATACGCGATGGTCATCGCGATCCCCGACCGGCTGCCACCCGACCCGACCGGCCCAGGACACCTCGTCAAAGCCCGCTACACCCCCCTGCAGGCCACCGTGCTGGGCGCCGACGAACAGGACTCCCCCCACCACGCGATCCTCGCCGCAGCCGACTCCCTCGACGGAATGCCGGTGATCATCGCCGACCTGCACTCCGCGCTGCCCGCCCTGCTGTCCGGGCTGCTCGCCGGCAAACCCGACGCCCGCGTCGTCTACGTCATGCCGGACGGCGGAGCGCTGCCCGCCTGGTTCTCCATGTCGACCGCCCAGCTCAAAACCGCCGGGGCGCTCGCGGCGACCGTCACCGTCGGGCAGTCCTTCGGCGGCGACCTCGAAGCCGTCACCGTCCACACCGGGCTGCTCGCCGCCCGCCTCGTCCTCCACGCCGACGTCGCGATCATCGCCCAAGGCCCCGGCAACCTCGGCACCGGCACCACCTGGGGATTCTCCGGCGTGACCGCCGGCGAAGCCGTCAACGCCACCTCGATCCTCGGCGGACGGCCCGTCGCGTCCCTGCGGGTCAGCTCAGGCGACGCCAGGCAACGCCACTACGGCATCTCCCACCACAGCCTCACCGCCTACGGCCGCGTCGCCCTGACCCGCGCCGACGTCCCCGTCCCCGTCCTCGACGGCGACTTCGGCGCCCTCGTCACCAGCCAGGCCAGCGCCCTCGCCACCCGCCACGACCTCATCCGCGTCCCCGTCGACGGCCTCGCCGACACCCTCGCCGCCGACGAGAAGAACTGGGGCGTCCGGATGTCGACCATGGGACGGCGGCTCGACGGCGACCTCGAATACTTCCTCACCTGCGCCGCCGCCGGCCGCCACACCGCCACCCTGCTCGCCTAGAAAGCACCCAGCACGTCGACCACATAGACCAAGGTGTCGTTCGCCTTGATCCCGTAGTTCGGCAGCCCCTTGACCTCCATGTCCTTCGCCCCGTAGGCCTTGTCCGGCGGGGCGACCACCAGCAGCCGGCTCCCCACCTTCTGCCCGACCAGCCCCTCATCCCAGCCCTTGATCACCTGACCGGCGCCGATCACCGTCGCATACACCTTGCCGTCCGCCCACGAAGACGAGAACACCTTCCCGTCCCGCCACAACGCCCCCACATACTGGATGGCCAGCAACTGGCCGCCCTTCACCGACGGACCGGCCCCCTCCTTGACCGTCCGGACGGTCAACTTCGACGGCGGCGACCCCTTCGGCAACCCGATCTCCGGAACCCTCGCCGCCGAAATCGTCGGCAACCCCGGCTCGTCCAACGCCTTCGGATCCGCGACCGCCGCACCCTTCGGATACGTCGCCATCACATCCAGCACGTACACCAGCGAATCCGAACCCGAAATCTGCAGCCGCTGCGACCCCTTGTCGCCATAACCGTCCTTCGGCGGAATCACCGCCACCACCCGCGACCCGACCTTCGCGCTCGTGAACGCCTTCTTCAACCCCGGAACCACGTTCCACGACGGAAACGCCCCCGCACCCGCACCCTGATAACTACTGCCGATCAACTTCGGCTCCGACGAAGCGTTCCAGCTATAACCCACATACTTCGCGATCACCAGATCACCCTCGGCGACCTGCGCGCCCTCACCCTTGATCAACGTGGTCAGCGCCAGCTTCTCCCCCGGCTTCGCGTCCTTCGGGAACTCCACCTCAGGACGATCACCGAACTCCCCCTTCACCGCGACGTCCGGCTTCGCCGGCCCATCACCACCACACCCCGCCAACGAAGCGACGAGAACAAGGGGAACCGCCAGCAGCACAGCACGACGACGCATCGGCACAACCTCGGGGTGGGAAAACCGAAAGGGACGGGCAGTCACACTACCGGGCGGTAAACGATCGTACGAGTAGTACGGCCAGGTAGATCTGCACGTCCCTTAACGGAACAAACCCCGCTACATCCCAGCGATCAGCTTGTCGACCCTCTCATCGACACTCCGGAACGGGTCCTTGCACAGCACCGTCCGCTGCGCCTGATCGTTCAACTTCAGATGCACCCAGTCGACCGTGAAATCACGGCGCTTCTCCTGAGCCTTCTTGATGAACTCACCCCGCAGCCGCGCACGCGTCGTCTGCGGCGGCACCGACTTCGCCTCGAAGATCGCCAGATCCTGGCTGACCCGCTCCACCGCACCCCGCTTCTCCAGCAGGTAGTACAGCCCACGATTACGGTGCACATCGTGATAAGCCAGATCCAGCTGCGCCACCCGCGGACTCGACAACGGCAGATCATACTTCTTGCGGTAACGCTCGATCAGCTGGTACTTCGTCACCCAGTCGATCTCCCGCGCCACATCATCCAGATCGCCCGTCTCCACCGCCGTCAAAGTCCTGTCCCACAGATCCAGAACCCGCTGCACCGTCGGATCCGCACCCCGCCGATCCATGAAGTCCTTCGCCTTCGAGAAGTACTCCCGCTGAATCTCCAGCGACGACGCCTCACGACCGTTCGCCAACCGCACCTTCCGGCGGCCCGTCATGTCATGCGACACCTCACGAATCGCCCGAATCGGATTCTCCAAGGTCAGATCGCGCATCACGACCCCAGCCTCGATCATCCGCAGCACCAGATCGGTCGCCCCGACCTTCAACAGCATCGTCGACTCCGACATGTTCGAGTCGCCCACGATCACATGCAACCGACGGAACCGCTCCGCGTCCGCATGCGGCTCATCCCGCGTATTGATGATCGGACGGCTCCTGGTCGTCGCGCTCGACACACCCTCCCAGATGTGCTCCGCCCGCTGCGACACGCAGTACACCGCACCACGCGGAGTCTGCAGCACCTTCCCCGCCCCGCAGATGATCTGCCGCGTGACCAGATAAGGGATCAGGACGTCCGCGAGCCTGCCGAACTCACCGTGCCGCCCCACCAGATAGTTCTCATGACACCCGTACGAATTGCCCGCACTGTCGGTGTTGTTCTTGAACAGATAAATATCCCCAGCGATACCCTCCTCCCGCAGACGCCGCTCAGCGTCCACCAGAAGACCCTCCAGGATCCGCTCACCCGCCTTGTCGTGCGTGACCAGATCGACCACGCTGTCGCACTCAGGCGTCGCATACTCAGGATGACTGCCGACGTCCAGATAGAGCCGCGCCCCATTCCTCAGGAACACGTTGCTGCTCCGGCCCCACGACACCACCCGACGGAACAGATAACGCGCCACCTCATCAGGTGACAACCGCCTCTGCCCACGGAAGGTGCAGGTGACCCCGTACTCGTTCTCGAGACCGAATATGCGCCTGTCCACACCCGCAGCGTATTCGTCCAGAACCCCGATTGGCAGAGGTTGGGCCCCGATTTCTCACCAGACGTAAATAACCCGTCGCGCTCCACGCACAACGGGGCCACACCAGACGGCAACCGCACCGCCCGGAGTGGCCCCGCCACCCGACGTCACCGCCGAAACGAACTACTCCGCCGCAGCCTCCGGCTCCGGCTTCGACTCCGCCGGCCCCGACTCCGACAACAGAGCATCGATCCGCGAAGCAGGCAACCGCCGGAACAACCGCCGCTCCCGCGTCCGATCCAACACCGCCACCTCCAACTTCGACGACTCCAGCACCCGATCCGCATCCTGCTGCTGCAACGCGTGCACCGCCACCTGAAGCGCCTCCGCCAGAGACTCGCCCTCCCGGTACCGCTCCTTCAACGCCGTCGCCACCGCATCCGCAGCACCACCCATCGCCACGAACCCATGCTCATCGGCCACCGAACCATCGAACGTCAACCGGTAAATCTGATCATCCTCCGCCGACACACCCACCTCGGCCACGACCAGCTCCACCTCGAACGGCTTCGACGAATCCGTGAAGATGTTCCCCAACGCCTGCGCGTAAGCGTTCGCCAGACCACGCGCCGTCACATCCGAACGGTCATACATATAACCGTTCACATCCGCGTACCGAACACCCTGCAACCGCAGCGCCTCGAACTCGTTGTACTTCCCCACCGCCGCGAACGCGATCCGGTCATAAATCTCCGAGATCTTGTGCAGCGCCCGCGACGGATTGTCCGCCACGAACAAGATCCCATCGTCATACTGCAGGACCACCACCGACCGGCCCCGCGCGATCCCCTTCCGCGCATAATCCGCACGGTCCTTCATCTGCTGTTCGGCCGGCACGTAGAACGGCATCGACATCGCTTCTCGTCCTTCTCTTCGTACCGACAGAACTAACGCAGCGGAGCGTTCGGACCACCAGGCGAGCCATACCGCGCCGCCACCACCGACTCCGCCAACGCACCCACCTCCGACTCCGGCAACCGCCGGAAACCGTCATCCGTGATCGCCGCCAGCACCGGGAAGATCCCCCGCGTCAGATCCGGACCACCCGTCGCCGAGTCGTCATCCGCCGCGTCGTACAACGCCTGCACACACACCAGCGCCGCGTCCTCAGCCGACAGATCCGGCCGCCACAACTTTTTCAACGCGCCCCGCGCGAACACCGACCCCGAACCGATCGAATGGAAGTCGTGCTCCTCGTACTTACCGCCCGCCGCGTCATACGAGAAGATCCGCCCCACACCCTTGTGCAGATCGAACCCAGCGAACAGCGGCACCACCACCAGCCCCTGCATCGCCATGCCCAGATTGCCGCGGATCAGGGTGGCGAGCCTGTTCGCCTTCCCCTCCAACGACATGATCCGGCCTTCCATCTTCTCGTAATGCTCCAGCTCGACCTGGAACAGCCGGGTCATCTCCAGACCGATACCCGCCGTCCCCGCGATCGCCACCGCCGAGTACTCATCCGCAGGGAACACCTTCTCGATGTCCCGCTGCGCGATCACATTGCCCGCGGTCGCCCGACGGTCACCCGCCATGATCACACCACCGGGGAACGTCACCGCCACGATCGTCGTGGCATGGGCCAGGTTCAGCCTCCCGGCATCACCCTCCACACCCCTCCCCCCGGGCAGCGACTCCGGGCTCACAGCCCCGAGCAACCCCGCAAAGGAAGACCCCGCACCCGCGAAAACCTTCGGGAACCCGCCACTGATCGGCTCGAACCCCATGCGACTCCTTCCCCAGCACGCCGGTAGAACCTTCACCCGACCCTACCGACATCCGCGTGTCGCGGGTTCCTTCCCCCAGTCCGCCCACGGCGAACCCCCCGAATCCGATCACCCGAGGGGTCCGCCAAATCGTGATCTAAACCGCGAGCTCCCAGAACGACTCGCCCACCTTCACGAAAACGGGCAGCTCCAACTCGTCCAAAGTGCCGTGCGCCTGGAGGTACGCCACCGCCCTCAGGAACAGCGCCGCCTCATCGTTGAACTGACCGAGCGTGACATTGCATGCGAAGCAGAGCATCCCCCGCACCTTGCCCGTCCGGTGATCGTGATCGACGTGCTCGGCGGCCCGCACACCGCATATCGCGCACAGCCCACCCTGCTCCGCGACCATCCGCTCGACGTCCTCCGGCGTCAGCCCATACGAACGCTTGAGCCAGTCCCGCGCCGACCGCTCCTTCCGGCACGCCTTACACGCCGAAGCGAATCCGTCAGAGCTCGAAGCCGCCCGGTGCCAATCAGCGTGAGCCTTCACCTGCTCACACGCCGGGCACCGCTTGAATCCGTCGGGAACCTCGACACGTTCCTGTACGGCCTTTCCCAGCCGCGAAGCGGTCTTCCTGTACTGAGCATTGGACCGGCGACGGAAGCAGGTCTTGCAGTAGGCGGCACAGCCATCGGAGGTTGCCTTGTTCCGCCCGAAGCAGTCCACGGTCTTGAACTCGCCGCAGTCAGGACACCGCTTGAACTGCGCCTCCTGACCAGCCAGTTCCGGGGGGAGGGGAACCTTCTCCCTCACCTGCTCGCCTCGAGCACTCAACCGCTCGCGGCGCTGGTCTCGCGCGAGCGCGTTCGTACAGGGCTTGCACCTGTACGCGAGACCGTCCGGCCTGCGGAAGTTGGTTCCGAATTCGGCGGTGGACTTCATGATGCAGCAGGCAGGGCACTTCTTGAATGATTCCGGAGAGGTCGTCATGGCGCGAGTAAAACAAAGCACCAGACCCGGCGCAACACCCTCTCGAGAAATTGCATCCGGGCCTGGGCTTAAGCACCTTTACCGCCTATCTACCAAAACGGACATATGCGGATCACTCCCCGCCTTTCTGGACGTAAGCCCTCACGAAATCTTCGGCGTTCTCCTCCAAGACCGAGTCGATCTCGTCCAGAATTGCGTCGACGTCGTCGGTCAGCTTCTCCTGGCGCTCCTGTACGTCGGAGGAGGCTTCGGTGGTGGTCTCTTCGACCTCTTCGGTCTGGCGGGTGGTCTGCTTCTGACCGCCGGTGTCCTTCGTGGCCATTGGGGGCTCCTCCCGTACGTGCCGTGTTACCGCGACCCTACCCGCGGGTGCCAGGCGGGGCGTAGGACAGCTTGAGCGTTCCGCCCTGAGCTGAGAACGGGTCTGGTCAACGGCGTTATCGCCGCCCTTGACAGGGTTGAAACGGGCAAAATACCCGCGTGGTTCATGGCGTCGCAGCGGTCGCGTCGGGGGTGCGGGTGGGTGGGGTCGGGTCAAGGGGAGTTAAAGGCTGTGGGACGGGCTGAGGGCCCGCACGGTGTGGTGTGCGGGCCCTCAGGGGTGGTGCGGGGTGCGGGGGTCAGTTTTCGCCGGCGAGGACCTTGACGAGGTCGGCGGCGGTGCGGCAGCGGTCCAGGAGGGCGCCGACGTGGGCTTTGGTGCCGCGGAGGGGTTCCAGGGTGGGGACGCGCTGGAGGGATTCGCGGCCGGGGACGTCGAAGATGACGGAGTCCCAGGAGGCGGCGGCGACGTTGTCGGCGTACTGGGCGAGGCAGCGGCCGCGGAAGTAGGCGCGGGTGTCCTCGGGGGGTTCTTCGATGGCGCGCTGGATCTGGGGTTCGGTGAGGATGCGTTCCATGCGGCCGCGGGCGACGAGGCGGTTGTAGAGGCCGCGTTCTTCGCGGATGTCGCTGTATTGGAGGTCGACGAGGTGGAGTCGTGCGTGGCTCCAGTCGAGGTTGTCGCGGGTGCGGTAGCCCTCGAGGAGTTCGAGTTTGGCGACCCAGTCGAGTTCGCGGGAGAGCTGCATGGGGTCGGTGGCGAGGCGGGTGAGGACGGATTCCCAGCGGTCGAGTACGTCCTTGGTCATGTCGTCGGTGTCGGTGCCGAATTTGTCTTCGACGTATTTGCGGGATTGTTCGAGGTATTCCATTTGGAGTTGGACGGCGGTCATTTTGCGGCCGTCGCGGAGGGTGATGAGGTGTTTGCAGGTGGGGTCGTGGGAGATGGCGCGGAGTGAGGCGACGGGCATGTCGACGGAGAGGTCGGTGGTGAGGAAGGAGTCTTCGATCATGGCGAGGACGAGGGCGGTGGTGCCGGCTTTGAGGTAGGTGGAGATCTCGCTCATGTTGGCGTCGCCGATGATGACGTGGAGGCGCCGGTATTTTTCGGGGTCGGCGTGGGGTTCGTCGCGGGTGTTGATGATGGGGCGTTTGAGGGTGGTTTCGAGTCCGACTTCGACTTCGAAGAAGTCGGCGCGTTGGCTGATCTGGAAGCCGTCGCCTCGGCCGTCGACGCCGATGCCGACGCGGCCTGCGCCGGTGACGACTTGGCGGGTGACGAAGAAGGGGGTGAGGTGTCTGACGATTTCGGAGAAGGGGGTTTCTCGTTTCATCAGGTAGTTCTCGTGGCAGCCGTAGCTGGCGCCTTTGTTGTCGGTGTTGTTCTTGTAGAGCTGGATGGGGTGGGTGCCGGGGACCATGGCTGCGCGTCGTGCGGCGTCGGCCATGACGCGTTCTCCGGCTTTGTCCCAGAGGACGCAGTCGTAGGGGTTGGTGACTTCGGGGGTGGAGTATTCGGGGTGGGCGTGGTCGACGTAGAGGCGTGCGCCGTTGGTGAGGATGACGTTGGCGAGGCCGAGGTCTTCGTCGGTGAGTTGGGTGGGGTCGGCTACTTCGCGGGCCAGGTCGAAGCCTCTGGCGTCGCGTAGTGGGTTTTCTTCTTCGAAGTCCCATCTGGCTCGCCGTGCTCGTGCTGCTGATGCCGCGAGGTACGCGTTGACGACCTGGCTGGAGGTCACCATCGCGTTGGCCCCGGGCTGACCTGGTACGGAGATGCCGTATTCGGTCTCTGTTCCCATGACCCGCCGAACGCTCATGGGTCCGAGCCTAGTGTGGTTGTGGGCGGGTGCGGTGACCGGCTCCAAGATCTTGGCCGTTTAAGGTTGCGGATGTGTGAACAGCGGGCGAGGCGGGCACCCGGGGGTGCCCGCCTCGTGTGTTGCTGGTGTGGGTGGTGTCTACAGGTATTGGCCGGTGTTGGCGACGGTGTCGATGGAGCGGCCGGATTCGGTGCCGGTTTTGCCGGAGACGAGGGTGCGGATGTAGACGATCCGTTCGCCCTTTTTGCCGGAGATGCGGGCCCAGTCGTCGGGGTTGGTGGTGTTGGGGAGGTCCTCGTTCTCGTGGAACTCGTCGACGCAGGCGTCGAGGAGGTGTTGGACTCTGAGGCCCTTCTGTCCGGTGTCGAGGAACTGTTTGATGGCCATCTTCTTGGCGCGGTCGACGATGTTCTGGATCATCGCGCCGGAGTTGAAGTCCTTGAAGTAGAGGACTTCTTTGTCGCCGTTGGCGTAGGTGACCTCGAGGAAGCGGTTTTCTTCCGTTTCGGTGTACATGCGCTGGACGGTGGCCTGGATCATGGCTTCGACGGTCTGCCGGCTGTCTCCGCCGTGTTCCTTGACGTCGTCGGGGTGGAGGGGCAGTCCGGTGATGAGGTATTTGCTGAAGATGTCCTTGGCTGCTTCGGCGTCGGGTCGTTCGATCTTGATTTTGACGTCGAGGCGGCCGGGTCGGAGGATGGCGGGGTCGATCATGTCTTCGCGGTTGGACGCGCCGATCACGATGACGTTCTCGAGGCCTTCGACTCCGTCGATTTCGGAGAGGAGCTGGGGGACGATCGTGTTCTCGACGTCGGAGGAGACGCCGGAGCCGCGGGTGCGGAAGATCGAGTCCATCTCGTCGAAGAAGACGATGACGGGGGTGCCGGCCGAGGCCTTTTCGCGGGCTCGCTGGAAGACGAGGCGGATGTGGCGTTCGGTCTCGCCCACGTACTTGTTGAGGAGTTCGGGGCCTTTGATGTTGAGGAAGAAGGATTTTCCTTCTTGTCCGGTCTTGGCGGCGACCTTTTTGGCGAGGCTGTTGGCGACGGCCTTGGCGATGAGGGTCTTTCCGCAGCCGGGGGGCCCGTAGAGGAGGACGCCCTTGGGGGGGCGGAGTTTGTGTTCGCGGAAGAGGTCGGCGTGCAGGTAGGGCAGTTCGACCGCGTCGCGGATCATTTCGATCTGGGAGCCGAGGCCGCCGATTTCCTCGTAGGAGATGTCGGGGACCTCTTCGAGGACGAGTTCTTCGACCTCTGCTTTGTGGATCTTTTCGTAGACGTAGCCGGAGCGTGTGTCGAGCATGAGGCTGTCGCCGGGGCGCAGCGGGAGGCCGCGGAGCGGCTCGGCGAGTTTGACGATGCGTTCTTCGTCGGCGTGTGCGACGACCAGGGCGCGTTCGCCGTCGGCGAACACTTCCTTGAGCGACACGACTTCGCCTTGTTGCTCGAATTCGAGGGCCTCGACCACGTTGAGTGCCTCGTTGAGCATGACTTCCTGGCCGGGTCGGAGATCTTCGATCTCCACTGCCGGGCTGACGTTCACGCGGAGTTTGCGTCCTCCGGTGAAGATGTCGACGGTGCCATCCTCGCGGGCATCGAGGAAGATTCCGTAGCCGGACGGCGGTTGCGCCAGCCGGTCGACTTCTTCCTTGAGAGCGATGATCTGCTCTCGTGCCTCTCTGAGTGTGGACACCAGTCGCTCGTTCTGGCCTGTCACTGCGGCCAGGTTTGCCTGTGCCTCGTGCAAGCGCTCTTCTAGCACCCGCGTCTGGCGGGGGGATTCCGCGAGCTTCCTGCGCAGTACGGAGATCTCTTCCTCTAGGAAAGAGAGCTGCGTCTGGAGGTCACGAACCTCCTTGTCATGCGCTTTTCGCCCTGCGGCGTCATCACGAGCGGCCACGCCCCGTCACCTCCTCACGAAGAGCCGACGACCTACTGAGACCTTACCTATCTGGCCGCGGTCCGTAACCTGACTATTGCGTTTGCGTTCTGTGAACAATCGTATACGCAGAGCGATAGTGCCAGGTCAGGACCGCTGTGGGGGCTCAGAGAAACGTCAATGAAACAGAAAAAACACGGCGTGTCGTCCAGTCGTCGAGACGGGTTACGCCTCAGGCGAACCGATTTCCGATTCGCCCGGTGTAACGCCGACCGGAGAGGTTACGACAGTATTGTCATTACCCGGAGTGAGTTCGGCTGAACCCGTTTCGGGGTAGGCGCCCTTAGCCGGACGGCGCCTGCGCAGCGGCGGGGTGACGCCGTCGGCGAGCCGCCGGGCGGTCACCAGGAAGCCGGTGTGGCCGACCATCCGGTGGTCGGGCCGGACGGCGAGTCCTTCCACGTGCCAGGAGCGCACCAGCGTCTCGAACGCGTACGGTTCGGCGAAGGAGCCCTGCTCGCGCAGTCCTTCGACGACGCGGGACATCTGGGTGGTGGTGGCGACGTAGCAGCAGATCAGGCCGCCGGGCACGAGGGCCTTGGCCATGGCGTCCAGGCATTCCCACGGGGCGAGCATGTCCAGGACGATCCGGTCGACCTCGGTCTCGGTGATGGAGTCCTCGACGGAGCCGAGCGTCAGCTTCCACGAGGGGTGCGGTCCGCCGAAGAACTTCTCCACGTTCTTGCGGGCGACTTCCGCGAAGTCCTCGCGGCGCTCGTAGGAGGAGACCGAGCCGTGTTCACCGACGGCGCGCAGCAGGAAGCACGACAGGGCTCCCGAGCCAGCGCCGGCCTCGACGACCTTGGCGCCGGGGAAGATGTCGGCCATGGCGACGATCTGGCCGGCGTCCTTGGGGTAGACCACGGCCGCACCGCGCGGCATCCGGACGGCGAAGTCCTGGAGGAGTGGCCGGAACACGAGGTAGTCGATGCCGCCGGTGGAGCGGACCACGATGCCTTCGGGGCGGCCGATGATCTCGTCGTGCTGGATCCACCCCTTGTGGCCGTGCCACTGCTTGCCGGTGATCAGGGTGACGGTGTTGATCCGGCCTTTCGGGTCGGTCAGCTGCACCTGGTCACCGTCCCGGAGGATGCCGTGGGGTGTGCGGGGCTGCTGAGCGGTGCTTTCGGTCATCCCTCAAGGCTAGCGGCCTCGGCGGGCCGGTCAGGCGCGTGCGAGGAGCCGGTCGAGGTCGGCGGTGGCGAGGACGCCGTAGATGGCGCCGGAGGGTTCGACCAGCAGGAGTTCGCCCGTTCGTGCCCTGCGCACCGCGATGATCAGTTCTTCGCCGGACAGGTCGGCGTCGATGACTCCGTCGGGGCCGAGGGCGGTGGCGACGGCGCCGGCGGTGGTCCAGGGGCGGCGCTGTTCGGGGACGGCGGTCACGGCGGTCTCGCCGACCAGGCCGGTGGGGGTGCCGTCGTGGTCGACGATCACGATGGCGCCCGCTTGGGCGTCCCTGGCGGTGGTCAGGGCTTGGGCGAGGGGGGTGTCGGCGGTGACGGCGACGGCGCGGCGGCCGATGCGGCGGGCGTGCAGCAGCGGGATGCGGTCGCGGATCCGTTCGACGCGGATCGCCTGGGTGGCGCCCACCCAGATGAACGACGCGAGGAACGCCGCCCACGCGACGAGGATCCAGTCGGTGCCGGCGGTTCCCCTGGACGCCAGCCAGGTGCCGCCGAGCAGGAGCAGGACGGCCAGGGCGCGGCCCACGTGGGCGGCGGCGACGGTGCCGTCCCTGTCCCGGCCGGTGATCTTCCAGACGATGGCGCGGACCAGGTAGCCGCCGTCCAGCGGCAGCCCTGGCAGCAGGTTGAACGCTCCGACCAGGAGGTTCGCGAAGGTGACGGCTTCGAGCAGCAGTCCGGCGACCGGCGGCGGGTCGGTGAGGAGCAGGGCCAGGGCGCCCGCGCCGCCCAGGAGCAGTGAGGTGGCGGGCCCCGCGGCGGCGACGGCGAACGACCGGCCCGGGCTGTGTTCCTCCCGGTCGATCTGGGTGACTCCGCCGAGGACGTGCAGGACGATCGAGTGGACGGGCAGCCCGAACGCCCGCGCCACCGCCGCGTGGCTGATCTCGTGGACCAGCACCGAGGCGTACAGCAGGACCGCGTAGCAGAACGCGACGGCCAGGGCGCCGCCGCCGGACGCGACCCGCTCGGCCGGCCCCCGGAACATGAAAGTGATCAGCAGGGCGACGATCGGCCAGCTCCACGCCACGTAGACCGGCACTCCGAAGACCCGGCCGATCAGGAGTCCCGGCCCGCGGCCCGCTGCTTTCCCCACAGTCCAGAGCCTAACGAGGCCGGTGGGCGTTTCCGTCCTGCGCGATTCTGTCCGACCGTTCCCCTACGCTTTCCCGATATGACGACGACGGACTCCGCACCCACCGCGACCGGGTCGCTGTCCCCGTCACGTGCCGGGGATTTCATGACCTGTCCGCTGCTGTACCGGTTCCGGGTGATCGACAAGATCCCTGAGAAGCCGAGTCCCGCGGCGGCTCGCGGCACCCTCGTCCACGCCGTCCTCGAACGGTTGTTCGATCTTCCTGCGGGTGAGCGGACCGCGACGGCCGCCCGCGGGCTGCTCGACCCGCAGTGGGAGCTGCTGCTCGCCAAGGAGCCGGGGCTGGCCGACCTGTTCGCAGGCGAGGAGCCCGCCGTCCACGCCCAGTGGCTCGAGCAGGCCCACGCGATGCTGGAGCGGTACTTCACCCTGGAGGACCCGCAGCGGCTCGAGCCCGCCGACCGGGAACTGTTCGTCGAGACCGTCCTGGCGTCGGGGCTGCGGCTGCGCGGCTACATCGACCGGGTCGACGTCGCGCCCTCCGGCGACGTCCGGATCGTCGACTACAAGACCGGCAGCGCGCCCCGCGCCGACTTCGAGTCCCGCGCCCTGTTCCAGATGAAGTTCTACGCGCTCGTCCTGTGGCGGCTGCACGGCACGGTCCCCCGGCTGCTCCAGCTCATGTACCTGGGCAACGGCGAGATCCTGCGGTACTCCCCCGACGAGGCCGACCTGCTCGCCACCGAACGGAAGGTCGAGGCGCTCTGGTCGGCGATCCGCCGCGCCATGGACACCGGCGAGTGGCGGCCCCGCCCGTCCCGCCTGTGCGACTGGTGCGACCACAAGGAGCGCTGCCCCGAGTTCGGCGGCACCCCGCCCCCACTCCCCCGGCAGGCCGCCGCGGAGGCCGTCCCCTCGCCCCGGGACCAGACGGACGACCTGTAATCGGCGTGCGCCCCTCCCGGCGGTGCCGCTAACGTGCGCCCATGGCCAGTCCCGATCTCTACTTCTCCTGCGACGTCGAGGCCGACGGCCCCGTGCCCGGCCCGTACTCGATGCTGTCGTTCGCCTTCTCGGTCGCCGGAAGCTACGACGGGACGGTCTTCACCCCGCGCCACCCGTTCGAGAAGACCTTCTACGCCGAGCTGCGACCGATCAGCGACGCCTACGTCCCCGAGGCGCTCGCCGTCTCCGGCCTCGACCGCGACCATCTCGCGGCCAACGGCCGCGACCCCGCCGAAGCGCTCACCGACGCCGCCGCCTGGGTCCGGGCCGTCGCCGAGGACGCCAAGGCGTTCCCCGTTTTCGCCGCCTACCCGCTCGGCTTCGACTGGATGTGGATGTACTGGTATTTCGAGCGGTACGCCGAAGGCGGCTCGCCGTTCGGCCACTCCCGCTGCCTCGACATGAAGACCCTGTACGCCGCCCGCGGCCGCACCCAGATCCGCGACGCGATCAAGGCGAAAATGCCGCGCGGCCTGCTCTCCAAGCGCCGCCACACGCATCACGCGCTGGACGACGCCGTCGAGCAGGCCGAGCTGCTGCAGAACCTGATGACCTGGGACGGAACCCGGGGCCGCTAGTGGGCTGAGGCCGTGCCGGTGGCGGCGGACATCTTGTTGGCGGCGCCCTTGAGGCGGAAGCCGGCGATGACCATGGCGATGCCGAAGACGATCGAGAACAGGCCGATCACCCAGATGAGGGCGAGGCCGCCGGAGGCCGGCCAGAACAGCAGCATCCCGCCGAACAGGACCGAGACGACGCCCGCGGCGACGTTCCACCACTCGCCGTCGATCTCCTTGCGCATCGCGATCGCGGCGATGATCTCGAAGATGCCGGTGACGACGGCCCAGGCGCCGATCACCATGATCAGGGCGAACGCGGTGACGCCCGGCCAGATCAACGCCAGCAGGCCCAGGCCGATACCGCAGACACCGGCGAACGCCAGCCAGCCGCGGGACTGGCCGGGCGAGCCGCCGCCGATCGCCTGCGCGACCGCGATGACCCCGTCGACCAGCGCGTAGGCGCCGAACAGGATCGCCAGCGCCCACACGGTGATGCCGGGCCACACCCATGCGACGATCCCGAACAGGATGGCGAACGCGCCACGGAGCGCGAGCAGCCACCAGTTGCGGGCGAGTTGGTCGAACATGATGCCCACCCCCCAGGGGACGAAGAACCTCCGGGAGGCAGAAACCCCCCTGATGCTCTCCTTTCACGGCCTCCCCCCAGCCAAGCCCGCACTCCGGCAAAGTCCGACAAAGCACAGAAAAAGGCCACGCCCCCGGGAGGCGACCGGGGGCGTGGCGTGCGGGGATCCGCGCGGGGAGTGCGGACCCCCGTTTCTCCAGTGACGGCTACTGCGTGGCGATGGCCTTCAGGACGTCCATCCGCCCGGCCCGCCAGGCCGGCCAGAGCGACGCGAGGATCCCGATGATCGCCGAGAAGACGATCCACAGCACGATCGACCCGTAGGGAATCGCGAGGACCTTCATGTCATCGCCCGCCGCCGTCTGGATCGCCGTGCCGAACCCCAGGCCCAGCGCGATGCCCAGCAGACCGCCGAACAGGGCGATCGCGACGGACTCCAGCCGGACCATGCGCCGCATCTGCCTGCGGCTCATCCCGACGGCCCGCAGCAGGCCCAGTTCCCTGGTCCGCTCGGTCACCGACAGGACGATCGTGTTGACCACCCCGAACACCGCGATGATGATCGACAGGGCGAGCATCATGGTGAAGAACGCGACGATCCCGTCGAGCTCACCGGCCACTTCCTTCTTCAGGTCGGCCTGGTCCTGGACCTCCACCCCGGGGTAGGCCTTGGCGGCGGCGTCCAGCGACTGCCGGAACGCGTCGTCGGTCTTGGCGGTCTTGAGGGCCAGCAGGAACGGCAGCGGCTTGTCGACATGCGCCTTCCAGGCCGCCTCCGACAGGACCCGCGGGCCGACGAAGTCGCTGTTGGTGTAGATGCCCTCGACCTTCAGGGTCTCGGTCTTGCCGTCGAGGAACTTGACGTCCATCGTCGAACCGACCGTGAGGCCCTTGTCCTTGGCGTCATCCTCACTCAGCATGATCCCGTTGGGGCTGAGGGCCGCGGTGCCGTTGAGCACCTTGGAGTTGGTGGCCTCCAACATTCCGGCCGAGTCACCGGAGGCGTACCCGGTCTTCTTGCCCTTGTAGACGAACTCGTCGCCGCCGACGGGCACGGACTTCTCCACGCCGTCGAGCTTGGCGATGGCCGCCGACAGGTTCGGGTCGATCCCGCCGGGACCATCGACCGCCACCACGTAGTCGGCGCCGAACTGCTGGTCGACCACGTCGTTCAGGGACGCCTTGACCGACGCGCTCAGCACGTTGACCATGGTGACCAGGGACAGGCCGATCATCAGCGCGACCGCCGTGACGGCCGTGCGGCGCGGGTTGCGACCCGGGTTCTCCCTGGCCATCCGGCCGGCGACCCCGAACAGCTTCGGGTAGTACGAAGCGAGGACCCTGACGACCGGCTTGGCGATGACGGCCGCGAGGATACCCGCCGCCAGCCACGTCAGGAGCGCTCCCACCCCGATCGTGATCAGGGTCGGGGCGGCGCCGCTGATCGCACCCGACAGTGCGATCGCCATCAGCACCACACCGCCCAGCGCGATGACCGAACCGATGATCGTGCGGACCTGCAAAGAACGCTGCGGGATGCCCACGTCGTCCCGCATCGCCGCGACCGGCGGCGTCTTCGCCGCACGCCGCGCCGGGAAGTAGGCCGCGACGCAGGTGACGAGGATGCCGACCAGGTAAGACCAGAAGACCGTCATCACCGTGACGTTGAGGCCGCCGCCCAGCTCCAGACCCTGCGAGGAGAAGAACGACTTCAACAGAACCGCCAGCCCCACGCCCAGGCCGAGGCCGAGGGTCGAGCCGACGACGCCGACCGCGATCGCCTCGCCCAGCACCGCGTTGGTCACCTGGCTGCGGGACGCGCCGACCGCCCGCAGCAGCGCCAGCTCCTTCGTCCGCTGGGCGACCAGCATCGAGAACGTGTTGAAGATGTTGAACGACCCCACGATGATCGACACGACGGCGAACGCCAGCAGGAACCAGCGCAGGAAGCTCAGCACCGCGTCGATGTCGCTCTTGCTCTCGTCCCGGACCTTCTCCCCCGTGACGGCCTCGAACTGGCCCGGCAGAACCGGGGTGACCTTGTCGACGAGCTGCTGCTCTGACAGGCCGGGCGCGGCCTTCAGCGACACCGACGAGTACTCGCCCGGCTTCATCAGCAGCTTCTGCGCGGTCGGGGTGTCGAAGTAGGTGAGGGTGGCGCCCAGGTTGCTGCCGCCGATCAGCGCGACGACCTTCACCGGGATGATGGAGCCCCGCAACTGCACCTTGATCGTGTCGCCGACCTTGTAGCCGGTCTTCTCCGCGGTCGTCTCGTCCAGCGCGACCTGGTCGGGGCCCTGCGGGGCCTGGCCGGTGGCGATCGTGCGGTCGCCGTCGTCCAGCCAGTTGAGGCCGAGCTGCGGCGGGCCGCCTCCGCCGACGAGCTTGTTGTCCTTGTCGATGACCGCCGCATACCCCTGGACACCCGGGTAGACGGCGGCCACGCCGTCGGCCTTGCCGAGGGTGTCGACGACCGACTGCGGGATCGGGATCCCGGTGGCCGCCGCCTCGTCGTCGGTCTGGGCGTCGCCCGCCACCGGCTTGGCGCGGACGACCGCGTCGGTGTTCTTGCCGAACGAGCCGAGCAGGTCGTCGAACGACTTGGTGACGGTGTCGGTGAACGTCAGGGTGCCGGCCACGAACGCCACACCGAGGATGACGGACAGCGCCGTCAGGACGAGTCTGAGTTTGTGCGCCGCGAGGTTGCGGAGCGTTACTTTGGTCATCATTTGACCGAGACCCCCGGCAGCTCGAAGCCCTTCATGCGCTCCAGGACCTTGTCGGCGGTCGGCGCGGTCATCGTGTCGACGATCCGGCCGTCCTGCAGGAACACCACGTCGTCGGAGTAGGCGGCCGCCGCCGGGTCGTGGGTGACCATGACGATGGTCTGGCCCATCTCCCGCACCGACGAACGCAGGAACGACAGCACCTCGGCGCCGGACCGCGAGTCCAGGTTGCCGGTCGGCTCGTCCGCGAAGATGATCTCCGGTCGGGAGGCGAGGGCGCGGGCACAGGCCACCCGCTGCTGCTGGCCGCCCGACAGCTCCGACGGCCGGTGCTTCAGCCGCGGCCGCAGCCCGACCGTGTCGATGACGGCGTCGAGCCACGCCTGGTCGGGTTTGCGGCCCGCGATGTCCATCGGCAGCGTGATGTTCTCCAGCGCCGTCAGGGTCGGCACCAGGTTGAACGCCTGGAACACGAAACCGATCTTGTCGCGGCGCAGCCGCGTCAGGCGCTTGTCGTCCAACCGCGAAAGCTCGACGTCGCCGACGAACACGCTGCCCGCGGTCACCGCGTCCAGCCCGGCCATGCAGTGCATCAGCGTGGACTTGCCGGAACCCGACGGGCCCATGATCGCCGTGAAGCGGCCGCGGGGCACGCCCACGGTGACGTTGTCCAGCGCCCGCACCTCGGCGTCACCCAGCCCGTAGGACTTGGTGACGTTCTCGACGCGGGCGGCGAGGTCGCCCCCTCCGGAGGCGGTGTACGGAGCGGCGTGCGACACGAGGAGACTCCCAGGGATTCGGTGACGGGCCCGGAACAACGGGCCCTCTTAGCTGACACCCACCGTATGAGCTGATCACCCGTCCGCGGATCGGCCTGGGGAACTGGCTTTCCACTCCCCCCACCGCAGGAGAAGGATCACCCCGCTCCTCCCTCGGAAGTAGGGGGAACCCCACCTTCCGGCCCTCAGAACCCCTCCGGGGCGGGCCGTCAGACGCCCCCGGGCCGGATCAGACCGGTCTCGTAGGCGTACACGACGGCCTGCACCCTGTCGCGCAGCCCCAGCTTCGCCAGCACGTTCCCCACATGGGTCTTGATCGTGGTCTCGCTGACGACCAGCTCCCGCGCGATCTCCGCGTTCGACAGGCCGCGCGCGACCTGGCTGAGCACCTCGCGTTCCCGCTCCGTCAGATGCTCCAGGCCGGGCGGCGGGCCCTCGTCGGTCAGCGCCGGCAGCTTGGTGGCGAACCGGTCCAGCAGCCGGCGCGTCACCGACGGCGCGACGATCGCGTCGCCGCCCGCCACGATCCGGATCGCCGTCACCAGGTCCTCCGGCGGCGCGTCCTTCAGCAGGAACCCGCTGGCGCCCGCCCTGACCGCCTCGATCACATACTCGTCCAGGTCGAACGTGGTGAGGATCAGCACCCGCGGATCGTGCGCGCCCGCCGCTCCCGGACCCTCCCGGACGATCCGGCGGGTCGCCTCGATCCCGTCGACGCCCGGCATCCGGATGTCCATCAGCACCACGTCCGGCATCAGCGTGCGGGTCGCCTCGACGGCCGCAGCGCCGTCACCGGCCTCCCCCACGATCGTCAGATCGGGCTCCGCCTCGAGGATCAGCTTGAACCCCGTCCGCAGCAGCGGCTGGTCGTCCACCAGCAGGATCCGGACTGCCGCGGTACTCACGAAGGCCTCCAAGGCTCATTCACATTTCAACTCGCACGTTCAACTCGCGCGTCCAACCTGCACGTTCAGCTCGCTTCGAGGGGGAAGCGGGCCCTGACCTCGAACCCGCCGCCGATCCGCGGACCGATCCGCAGTTCGCCGCCGTACAGGGCGACCCGCTCCCGCATCCCCACCAGGCCGTGCCCCGGCGAGTCGGTGTCGTCGGGCATCCCGGCCGCGGCGCCCCGGCCGTTGTCGACGACCTCCAAGGTCAGCGACCGGTCGGTGTACCGCAGCCGCACCCACGCGCGGGCGTGCGGCCCGGCGTGTTTCAGGCTGTTGGTCAGCGCCTCCTGGATCAGCCGGTAGGCGGCCAGGTCGACCCCGGTGGACAGCTTACGGGGCTCGCCGTCCACGTCGAGCTGGACCGCCAGGCCCGTCTCCTTGATCTGCTCGATCAGGCCCGCCAGATCCTCCATGCCGGGCTGCGGGGCCAGCTCGGCGCCCGGCTGCACGACGTCGCGGTCGGTGCGGAGCACCCCCACGATCCGCCGCATCTCCGACAGCGCCGTCCGGCCGACCTGCTCGATCGTCTCGATCGCCTCACGCGCCGACGCCGGATCCTTCTCCATGATCCGCCGGGCGGCGCCCGCCTGCACCGTCATCACGCTCACATGGTGGGCGACGACGTCATGCAGCTCCCGCGCGATCCGCGAGCGCTCCTCGACCCGCGCCGCACGCGCGTCCGCGAACCTGGCCTTCTCCAGCCGGGCCGCCCGATCCTCCAGCTCCGACAGGTAGGAGCGCCGCAACCGCAGGCTGCGGCCCAGCCACCACACCCCGCCGAACACGATGAGGTTCTCCAGGATGTCCAGCGCCCCGTGCGGCTGCTGGTCGAACAGCAGCATCATCGTCAGCGCCAGCAGCGCGAACCCGCCCACCAGGGCGCTGCGCGCCAGCGGCCGGTGCGCGGCCACGCTGTACACCGCGATCAGATAGGCGACGACCTCGCCGCCCGGACCGTAGCCGAACGCCGCCAGCAGCAGCTCACCGAAGATCACCCACAGCAGGACGACGACGGGGAACCGCTGCCGCCACACCAGCGAAACGATCATCGCGGTCACGATCAGCGCGTTCAGCCCGTCGGGATCCCGGTAGTCGCTGCCCGGCGGGAACTGGGCGTACACCATCCCGATCAGCGACAGGACCAGCAGGATGCCGGCGACCAGACCGTCCAGAACTTCCGGATGGCCGGCCGACCAGATGCGCAGGTCGCGGATACGGGTGGTCACCCCTTCACGTTAGGCCCCCGACCACGGAAGATATGCCCTCCCGAATGCGGATCTCGTCACCCTCCTTAAGAAGGAGACCCGCTCTCACTTGGAGAAAGCCGGACCGTTCAAGCCCGGCCGCCCGCCGCGACCGGACGGGTCCGCGGATCCAGCGCCGCGACCGCCACATCGGCCAGGACCGTCGCCGCGACCGCGCACACCGAGGCCGCCAGCACCGCGCCCA
>NZ_BAAGZI010000060.1:0-22001 GCF_054778695.1 Actinocorallia lasiicapitis | reverse complement strand
CCGTTCCTGCCCGCCGGGGTGCCGGTGCTGCTGGCGCTGGCCGGGCTGGTTCCGGTGGTCGTCCGCCGGCGGGGCCGCCGCGAGAACGTCGAGGAGAACGTGGCGTGATGCCGTTCTACGCGATCGCCGTGCTGGCCGTGGGAACCCTGGGGTTCCGGCTGGCGGGGCCGATGATCGAGCTGCCGGAGCGGGTGCGGGGGCTGCTGACCGTCGCGGCGGCCGTCCTGCTGGTGGCGCTGGTCGTCACCGCGACCTTCGCCGAAGGTCAGGGGTTCGCCGGCTGGGCGCGTATCGCCGGGGTGGGCGTGGCGGGCGTGCTGGCCGTCCGCAAGGCGCCCTTCCCCCTCATCGTGCTCGCCGCCGCCACGACCACGGCGGCGATCCGCCTGTTCATCCCCGGCGCCTGATACGGATCTTGGACTGGTTGTGCTTGAGCTTCTCCCAGTCGGCCATGAACTCGGCGTCGAGACCGTGCTTGTCGGCCAGGGCGATCAGGGTTTCGGTGCGGTAGTAGAAGTCCTCGTTGAGGACGTGGTGCTCCTCGCCCTCGGTCCGGTCGAAGGTGAAGTCGAAGTGGCCTGACGGCTTCAGCACCCGGCCGATGTGGGCGAAGCACTCGTCGATGACGTTGATCGGGCAGTGCGAGTAGACGCTGTGGGCGTGGACGACGTCGAACGAGGCGTCGGGGAAGCGGGCGAACTTGTTGTCGGTGACCAGGGACAGCGCCGGCTTCTTGGCCTCGAGCCCGTAGTCGGCGAGGGTGCGTCGGGCGGCCTGGAGGATGTCGGGCGAGATGTCGATGCCGCTGTAGTTCCCGGCGTCGAGGTAGTCGATGAACAGCCGGCCCGCCCGCAGGTTCCCGCAGCCGATCTCCAGCATGGTGTGCTCAGGCAGCAGCCCGTGCTTGCGGAGGTACCCGAACTGCATCTCCCCGAGCGCGATCCACCGCTGGTGCGTCCGGCTCCCGACCGCCGCCTCGGGGTTGCGCGCGGTGTCGTGCCGCATCACCTCGCGGTAGTAGGCGAGATGGTCGCCCCGCGTCTTCACCTTCAGCCAGGTGTCCCGCACCAGCCGCCGCACATACGGCGGCACCTTCCCCGGATTCTTCACCGCGAACGAGATCCTGTGCGAGATGCTCGCCCGATTCTTCTTGACAAAATCCGCTTCACGCACCATGCCGCGTCACCCTAGGCCAAAAGTAACAAACCTGTAAATACCCCCCAAAAACGAGGTAACCTTCCGGGCCATGCGCCTCCTTGCCCTGATCGCGGCCGTCGCTCTGGCCGGTCCGCTGACGGCCGTGCCCGCCTCCGCGGCGGCTCCGTTCGAAGCCTGTCTGGTCACCGACACCGGCGGCATCGACGACCGCTCGTGGAACACCCCGGCCTGGGCGGGGCTGCGGGACGCGGCCGACGCGACCGGAATGAAGGTCTCCTTCCTGGCTTCCTCCATAGCCGACGACTACGCCGTCAATCTGAGGGCGATGGCCAAGCGCGGCTGCGGTGTGATCGTGAGCGTCGGCGGGCTGATGGGCGAGGCCACCGACCGGGTCGCCCGGGAGTATCCGAAGCAGCGGTTCGTGATCGTCGACTCGCCGTCGGCGCTGCCGAACGTGCGGGGGCTGCAGTTCAACGTCGGGCAGTCGGCGTTCCAGGCGGGCTATCTGGCCGCGGCGCGGTCGAAGACCGGGGTGGTCGGCACGTTCGGCGGGCTCAACATTCCGCCCGTCACGCTCTTCATGGACGGTTTCTGGGAGGGCGTCCGCCACTACAACAAGGTGAAGAAGCGCAAGGTGAAGGTGCTCGGCTGGGACGAGCGCAAGCCCAAGCGCGGGCTGTTCGCCAATTCCTTCGTGGACGTCCGTGCGGGCAAGCGCATCACCAAGAAGCTCGTCCGGCAGGGCGCCGACGTGGTGTTCCCGGTCGCGGGCGCCACCGGTCTGGGGGCGGCGGCCGTGGCCACGGAGTCGGGCGGGAAGGTCGCGGTGATCTGGCCGGACTTCGACGGGTGCACGGGCGTCACCCAGTACTGCTCGGTCATGCTGACGTCCGTGGTGAAGAACTTCCGGCTGGCGACCCGGGTCGCGGTGCTCGCGGCGGCGAAGGGGCAGATCGGCGGGAGCAGGATCGGCACTCTCGCCAACGGCGGGACCAAGCTGGCGTCCTTCCACCGGCAGGGCGGAAAGGTGTCGAAGAAGACGCGCAAGGAGCTCGCGGCCATCGCCAAGGCCATCACCACCGGCAAAATCAAGATCACCTCGCGGTCCCAGCCCCGTCCCTGAGCCGTGCGGCCCGTCCTCGCCCCGGGCGCGCCCGGCCTAGGATCGGTGGGTGGAGTTCGGGGGTGGGTTGCGGCGGCAGCCGCAGCAGGCGCGGAGCCGGGCGCGGGTGGGGGCGATCCTGCGGGCGGCGGACTCGATCATCGCGAGTGGTGGGTTCGAGGCGTTGACGATCCGGGCGATCACCGAGGTGGCGGGGGTGCCCGTCGGGAGTATTTATCAGTTCTTTCCCGACAAAGCGGCGATCGTGGACGCGTTGGGGCGGCACTACATCGAGGGGTTCGAGCTGGCGATCGCGGCGCTCGTCGAACGGGCCGAGCGGGAGCGGCTGGACGATCCCGTCGCGACGGTCATCGACACGTTCACCGAGATGTACCGCACCAATCCCGGATATGTGGCGATGTGGACGGGGCGGCATCTCAGCCCCGAGCTGGCGCAGGCCGACCGCGAGAACAATCAGACGATCATGGCCGGAGTGCGGCGGATCATCGCGGCGCAGCTCGGCGTCGCCGACGGGGCCGCGCTGGAACGGGCGGCGCGCGTCGCCGTCTGGGCGGCGGACTCGGTGCTCCAGCACGTCTTCCGGGAGGACGCCGAGCCGGAGCACCTCGACGAGCTGAAGCGGATGCTCCGGCTCTACCTCGACGACCTCACCGCCGAGCGTTGATCTTCGCGTAGAGCCCCTTGTTGTTCTTGTAGAGCGCCAGGAAGGTCGCGAACGCCCGGTCGTAGACCTCCCGGTTGGCCGGGTCCGGGCGGAAGACCTGGGCGATCTCCACTCTGTCCGGGATCTCCGCCCAGGTGAGCTCGCCGATCGCCACCGACGCGATCAGCGCCGCGCCCCGCACGTTCGCCAGGACGGGCTCGGCGACCTGGTGGATCTCCCGATCGAGGATGTCGGCCATCGCCTGGCACCACAGCAGCGACTTCGCGCCGCCGCCGATGAAGTGCAGCTTCCCGAACCGCTGCCCGGTGAACTTCTCGACCGACCGGTTCAGCCAGCGGGCGTTCAACGCGATCCCCTCGAACGTGCTGCGGACCAGGTCGGCGCGGGTCGTCGTCAGGGAGATGTTGAACCAGCCGCCGCGGACCGTCCGGTCGTCGACGGGGGTGCGTTCGCCGTTCAGCCAGGGCGTGAACACGACGCCGTTGCTGCCGGGCGGAGACGTCGCGGCGAGCGCGTTCAGCCGTTCCAGCACCTCCTCGGGGGTGCCGTGGTCGGACGCGAAGCCGTCGTCCGGCAGGAAGACGTTGTCGACCAGCCAGTCGATGCCCTTGCCCGCGACGTCCTGAATGTTCGCCACCCAGTACTTTCCGGGCACCACCGACGGCATCGACGCGACCCCCGACAGCAGATCGGTCTTCTTGTACGGGACATGGCAGGAGAGCCACGCGGACGTCCCGATGTACAGGTGGCCCTGGCCGTCCAGGACGGTTCCGGCGCCGACGGCGGCGGCGGTCGTGTCGCCCGTCCCGGTGACGACCTGGACACCGTTGTCCAGGCCGAGCTCAGCGGCGACGTCCGGCCGGATCGTGCCGACGACCGTCGCGGGCGGCACCAGTTCGGGCAGTTTCGCCCGGTCGAGCCCCGCCATCGCGATCAGTTTGTCGTCATAGTCGACCGTGCCCCGATTGTCGGTGCACCAGCGCAGGACGATCGTGTCGTGTGCCGCTACCGCGCGGCCCGTCAGCCGCATCGTCAGATATTCGGGGACGTCCAGCAGGTGGGCGGCGGCCTGGTAGACGTCGGGGCGCTCGTGTTTGAGGAACGCGATCTGCCCGACAGGGTCCTTTCCGGTGAGAGTGGGGACGCCGCCCGTCTTGCGGATCCAGTGGGCGAGTTTGCGGGCGTTGTAGCCGACTCCGGGGATGGTCAGGCCGCTGCCGGCGAGCCGCTCGGTGTGGGGGGCGCCGCGGCCGTCCATCCAGATGACGGCGTTGTGCAGGTGGCGGCCGGCGGCGTCGACGGGCACGATGCCGCCCCACTGGGACGACATGCAGATCGCCTTGATCTCCGCGACGGCCACGAGCTCGCGGGCCAGCAGCCGGCGCAGGGCCGTGGTGATGGCGTCCCACCAGTCGTCGGGGTCCTGTTCGGCGCCGCCGTCGGGCAGGAAACGCACCGGGGTGCGTTCGAACTCGTGGCCGAGGATCCGGCCGTCGACGGTGGCGAGGGCGACCTTGGGGCCGCCCGTCCCCAGGTCGACGCCGATGACGTAGCCGCCCACGGCTAGACCTTCGCGAAGACGCGGTCGAAGCGGGCGAGGGCGTCGTCGATGACGTCGTCGGTGTCGGCCATCGACGTGTAGAGCCGGCTGCCCGCCAGCGTGATCAGGCCTTCGGCGGAGAACGCCATGGACATCTGGCCGAGCATGTCCTTGCGCGGGCCGAGCTCGGTGAAGAACGCGGGGTCGTGGATCGACAGATGGAGCACGCCCGAGGTGTGCAGATGGACGATCGAGCCGACGTTGTAGGTGACGTACGGCAGGTCGTACCGGGCGATCAGGGCGGAAAGGCCCTGGCGGAGGCGGTCTCCGGCCCGTCCGGCGAGGGCGGGGGCGCCGGTCCGCTCCATCTCCAGCAGCGAGTGGTAGCCGGCCGCGCACGACAGCGGGTTCGCGGCGAGGGTGCCGCCGACCAGCGCGCGTTTGCCCGCCGCGGTCAGGCCGCCCGCGAACACCGCCATCACCTCGTCGCTGCCGCCGACCCCGCCGGCCGCCGGGTAGCCGCCCGCCACGCACTTGCCGAACACGGTCAGATCGGGACGTACCCCGAAGTAGCCTTGCGCGCCGCCCAGGCCGAGCCGGAAACCGGTGACGACCTCGTCGAAGACCAGGAGCGCGCCGAACTCGTCGCACAGCTCGCGGACCTGCGTGTTGAACTCGTGCCGTACGAGATGGGCGCCCGATTCGGGGCCGATCGGCTCGACGAACACCGCGGCCGTCCCACCGTTGGCGGTGTTGGCCTGGAGCCGAGCGCGCAGGGCGTCGAGGTCGCCGGGCGCGACCTCCTGGGTGAGCTGGAACGCGCCCGCCGGGATGCCCGCCGCCTCCAGCGAGCCGGTGCCGGGGATGCGCAGGCCGAACACGACCTGGTCGGACCAGCCGTGGTACGCGCCGCCCACCTTGATCACGTGGGCTTTTCCGGTGTAGGCGCGGGCCGCGCGGACGGCCGCCATGACGCCCTCGGTGCCCGAGCCGAGCATCCGGAACTTCTGGACGTTCGGCATATGGTCGTGGATCAGCTTGGCGAGCTTGATCTCGTACGAGTGGAGCATCCCGGTGACGGGGCCGCACTCCTCGAGCAGCTCCTTGATCTTCTCCTTGACGGGGGCGTGGTTGCTGCCCAGCACCGTCGGGCCGCCGGCCTGGAGGAAGTCGACGTACCGGTTGCCGTCGACGTCCCAGAGGTAGGCGCCTTCGGCTCTGACGATGTCGAGCGCCCACGGATCGTTGAGCGCCAGATTGTGCTGGATTCCGCCGGGAATGTACCGCTCGGCTTCGGCGTGGGCGGCTTTCGATCCGGCGGTGTTCCGCTCGTACCAGGCGTGGTAGCCGGCCAGGTGCTCGTGGGACAGGCGGCGGATCGGCGTGCTGGTCAGCCGGTGCAGATCCTTCTCGATCGCGTCGACGTCCGGCCACTCGGAGATCGCGTACTCGCTGCTCATGGTCGTCTCCCTCACAGCTTCTTCGTCGCGCCGTAGCCGCCCGCGAGCGCCTGCATGATCACGGCTTCCTGCTCTTTGGCGTCGAGCGTGCGCGGGGCCCCGAGCGTCAGGGCCTTCGCGTACAGCTCGGCGATCCACTCGGTCAGTTCGAGGTTGTCGACGGCCTTGGCCAGCGTCGACCCGATCGCGATCGACCCGTGGTTCCGCATCAGCGCCGCCTGCCGCCCCTCCAGGGCCTTGACGACGTGCGCGGCCAGCTCGTCCGTCCCATAACAGGCATAAGGCGCGACCCTGATCTCCCCGCCGAGCCCGAGCATCGTGTAGTGGATCATCGGAATCTCGTTCTTCGTGATCGAGACCGCCGTCGACGCCACCGCATGCGTATGCATGATCGCCGCCGCCCCCGTCGCCCGGTACACGGCCAGATGCATCGGCACCTCGGACGTGGGCGCCAGCTCCCCGTCCACCACTTCCCCGTCCAGATTCAGGACGGTCATGTCCCGCGCGTCCAGCTCCCCGATCACCCCGCCCGTAGGCGTCACGGCGACCAGCTCATCCACCCGCACCGACAGATTCCCACTGGTCCCGATCACCAGCCCCCCGGCCGCCAGCCTTCTCCCGGCCTCCGCCAGCCCGGCCCTCTCCCGCTCCAACAACACGCCCCGACCCCCATCCCGAACATGAACTCACTTTCATGTTAGCCCGGCCCCCCCCCCCACCGAAAGCCCCGCCCAACACAGAACGGCGGCCGCCAAAGCGACCGCCGCCCCACCACAAATCTCTCTACCGCCCCTTGAGCCCCCCGGCCAGCGCCCCGAACTGCCGAACCGTCAAGGCCAGGTGCCCCACCCCAGGATTCTTCGAATCCCGAACCCCGACCGCCGAGGACAACTGCGCCAGCTCCACACACGCATCGTCCTGGATGCCACCGCTGTACGAGCTCTTACGCCAAGACACCTTCACACCGGCTCCCGCTTGATCGTGCCAGCGAGGATGGCGAACTGCCGGGCCGTCAGGGCGAGATGACCCAAGCGAGGGTTCTTTGAATCACGAACTCCTACCGCTGCGGGCAGCTGCGCGAGCTCGACACACGCCTCGTCCTGGATGCCACCGCTGTAGGAACTCTTACGCCACTGGACTGTCATGAAAGACTCTCCATCTTCTGGACGATCATGTTTCGGGAGTCACCTTGGGACAAGGCTTGGTGGCTAATCATGTCCCAATCTAGTTGAACATCCCGAACCTCCTCGGAGGTTTCGACCAGGCGTCCTCCCCGCTGAGCACCCATATAGGCGACGCCCCGCGCCTCAAGGCCCACGTAGCGGATCGGACCGTCCTGTCCGACATGGGCGCCAACGGTTCGCGGGATGACGCGGATGCTGACCCGAGGCCGTTCGTCAAGCTCGAGGAGGTGCGTCAACTGCGCCTTCAAGACCTGCGGCCCACCCGTGAGCTGCTCAAGAACAGCTTCGTCGAGCAACAGGTAGACGCTCGGCGCGTCGTCGCGATCCAGCAGCGCGCGCTTGCGGCCGAGCCGCGACGCCACGATTTCTTCGACGTCCAGCGTCGTACGTGCCGCAGCCACCTGCGCCCGGATCGTCGCCTCAGTCGAGAACGGAGGAGGGATGATCTGTCCGTGGTAGATCTTGAGGACCCAGGCTTCCAACTCGTAGGCGGCGACCGTCCGCGCCCAGTCGGGGTCGTGGGTCATGCGGGCGTAGAACACCATCGTCTGGAGTAGTTCGCCCGTTTCGTAACGCTCGTCGAGAAGCTTCGCGTAGTGCTCGTCGAGACGCCGGTAGCCGGACTCGAAGTTGCATACAGTCCCCCGCGTCACGCCGAGGATTCTGCCGACCTGCGCGAGAGAAAGCCCGTCCCTCTCCCGCAGCCAGCGCATATACGCCGACAACCAGTGCCAGTGCGACGCCCGGGCGTCGAGCGGATCACGTGTGTGAACAGGCATCCCGGAATTCCTGTCTCCCGATCCTGCGGATACAACCGAGCGTAATCCGTCGGTGTGATTCTCGTAGCGAATTCGACAAGCCCGCCCAACTGGGAGAACTCGGTGATGACGATGACCTCCGACGACCTAACCCTCGACCTGCTCGCCTCCCCCGCCGCCGCCGGCCTGGCCCGCTCCCTCATCACGCACCGCCTCACCAAATGGCGCCTCCCCCACCTCCTCGACGACGCCCTCCTCATCTCCAGTGAACTCATCACCAACAGCGCCGAAGCCACCCCCGGTCTCCTCATCAAATTCCGCCTCGCCCGCACCCCCGCCCACCTCCACATCTCCACCTGGGATTCGAGCCCACTAACCCCGACCCTCCGCCCCACCGTCCGCACCCTCGAATCCCTCGACTCCACCCCCGAAACCTTCGACACCGGCGGCGGCTGGGGCCTCCACCTCGTCACCGCCCTCTCCACCACCCACGGCACCACCCCCACCCCCCACGGCAAATGGACCTGGGCCACCCTCACCCCTTGATCGCCTCGACCTGCGGCATCCCGACCGTTCAACGCCGCCCAAACCGGCGACACGCCGCAGCTCGACGCGATCATCAGTGGTGAGGGAAGCATTCGGGCTGCCATGTCGGGCAGACTTAGGTGGTGGTGCAGCCGTGCACTGTGATCTTGCGTGGATGCGGTTCGGTGGAAGGACGTCAGTGCGACTCGAACAAGACGGCGTGGTGGCGAGACCGCCGTTCGTGACGCGCGTCCGGGTGCACGGTTTCCGGTCGTTGGACTCCTGTGACGTGCGGTTGGGACCGCTCACCGTACTGGTGGGCCCGAATGCTGCCGGGAAGTCCAACTTTCTGGACGCGGTGGCTTTCCTCGTCGACGCCCTGTGCACCTCGCTCAAGTCCGCTGTGTCGGTCCGGGGCGGGCTCGACGCGCTGCTCTTCCGTGACTCCGCCGGTTCCACCGCTCGATCCTTCGGCATCCGTCTGGATTTCGGCGGGGCGGGCGACTTCTACGCGCTGGAAGTCGGGCGCGACGAAAGCGGGCACTTGGCGGTCGTACGGGAGGAAGGCGTCTTCGGCTCCTTCCGGCTGAACCGCTCGGCCGACGTCGCCGAGCTGACACCGAACGTTCTCAACATCCGCGGCATTGACGCTGATCAGCCCGCCGCCCCCATCTTGGAATCCATCAAGTTCGCTCCCCCCACCCGCACCTATCGGGAGCTCGCGGCCGAGTTGCGTGCCGCGAAGTTCTACGACCTGAACACCCCGACGCTGCGCGCCCTGGATGAGACCCCCGCCGAGGCGAGGGACAGCGCGCTGGGCGCCTCCGGCGAACACCTCGGGCATGTGCTGGGGCTGCTCGCCGCGCGAAATCCAGCCGTCAAGGAAACGGTCGACGGCTACGTGTCCCTGATGATCGACAATGCGCTGGGCGTCGACCGCAAGGATGAAGGCCGCTACACGACGGTCAGCGCCCGCTTCCGGACAGGCGACGGCGGCAGTGAGGTCTTCGAGCGGGAATCGCTCTCCGAAGGGACTCTCCGTCTCGCCGGAGTACTGACCGCGCTCTACCAGCCGGACGTCCTGACCGGTTCGATCCCTTTCGTCAGCATCGAGGAGCCGGAGAAGGCGATCCACCCGCCGTCCCTCGGGGCCCTCTACGAAGCGCTCGCCGCAGGATCGCAGCTCACTCAGATCATCGTGACGACGCAGAGTGCGGATCTGCTCGACAGTGAGGCCGCCGACCCGGCGCACTTGCTGGTGGCCGTCAACACGGGCGGAGCGACCAGGATCGGTCCGCTGGACGCCGCGGGCAGATCCCTCGTCGAAGACAAGACAATGACGCTCGCCGAGCTCATGCGCACCGGACTGATGCGACCCGAGGTGACGCCCGAACCATGAAGCCCCCCGTGATCGCCTCCATCGTCGAGGGCCACGGCGAGGTCGCCGCCGTCCCGGTGCTGTTGCGACGGGTCGCCGCGTCGATCGATCCCACCGTGTACGTCGACGCCCCGAAACCCTTGCGGGTCCCGCGCGATTCGATCATCAAGCCGGGCGGGCTGGAACGGTCGCTCACGACCGTCCTCCGGATGGTTCCCCGCGCCACCGGCCTCCTGGTCCTTCTCGACGCCGACGACGACTGCGCCGTCACCGTCGCCGACGACCTGCGCCGACGCGGCGGCGTCGTGCGACCCGATCTCGCACTCTCCGTTGTTCTTCCCGTGCGCGAGTTCGAAGCATGGTTTCTCGCCGGAGCGTCCGGCTTGTCCGGAAAGTCCGGCCTCCCGGCTGACCTCAAAGGGCCGGACCAGCCCGAGAACGTCCGCGGCGCCAAGGAATGGTTCACCAAGCAGATGCCGCCCGGCCAGATCTACCAGGCCCCCGCCCACCAGCCCCGCTTCGCTCAGCATTTCGACCTCGACGCCGCCCGCGCGGCCTCCCCTTCCTTCGACAAGTTCCACCGCGACCTCACCCGCCTGATCGCCGGCTAGCGCTCCTTGATCGCCTCGACCTGTGGCAAAGCGACCGTTTCACCTCGCCCCAACGGTCCATACGCCGCAGCTCGACACGATCAAGAACGGGTGGGGCTCCTGCGACCTGCGGAAGGGGCGTTAGCGCGGCACGCCGAGAGTCCGTTCCGCGACGGCGGTGGCGTCACGGGTGGGGCCAGGCTTGTTCTACTGAGTGGCGGCAGCGGGTGGGGGTGTCGCCGGCGCTGATGAACAAGGCGGTGAGGAGGGGGATGCCGTGGGAGAGGGCTTCGCGTGGGAGGGGGCCGGTGGCGATGAGGGAGACGAGGCCGTGGCCGATGAGCCAGCTCTGGGTGGCGAGAGCGTGGGGGTCGACGTCGGGGCGGAAACGGCCGAGGGCTTTCGCGCGGTTGATGGCGTGGACCAGGGCGTGGAGGGTCTCGTCGGCGGCTTCGGGGTTTTCGAGGTCGAAGTTCGCGTCGAACATGACGCGGTAGAGGTCGGGTTCGGCCAGGGCGTTCGACAGGTAGGCGGCTCCCAGGGCGGTGAGGTCGCGGACCGGGTCGTCGGTCATCGTGACGGTGGACAGTCGCGCGGCGAGGCGGGTGAAGCCTTCCTGGCGCATCGCCTGCCACAGGCCGTCCATGCCGCCGAAGTAGGTGTAGACGGCCATGGTCGAGACGCCGGTCCCGTCGACAAGGGCGCGGAGCGTGATCGGCTGCCGGGTGCGGAGCATCTGCGCGGCCCGTTCGATCAGCAGGGCGCGCACGGCGGGATCCTTCGTCCTGGGCATGGCCCCAGTTTACATAGCGATGCTATGTTTCCGGCGACGCCACCGATGACGAGGAGCACGATCATGGCCGTGACGCTCATCAACCCCGACGGACTTCCCAAGCCCGAGGTCTACCGCCAGGTCTCGATCGCGACCGGCTCGCGCATGGTGTTCCTCGCCGGGCAGGTCGCCCGTGACGCCGAAGGCAACAAGGTCGGCGAAGGTGATTTCGCCGCCCAGGTCGAACAGGCCTACCTGAACATCGGCACGGCCCTCGCCGAGATCGGCGGCTCCTTTGACGACGTCGCCAAACTCACCATCTACGTCGTCGACTGGACGTCCGACAAAATGCCCCTCCTGGGCGAGGGCGTGACGAAAGCCGCCCAGAAACTCGGCGTCGACCCGACCAAACCCGTCACTCTCCTGGGCGTCGCCTCCCTCGGCGAACCCGACCTCATGGTCGAGGTCGAAGCCATCGCCGTCCTCGACTAGCTGCGCTGATCACGGAGGTTGAGTGCAGTCAGGTGGGTGGGTGGAGGTCGGGGGGGCTGAGGGTGTAGGTGAGTGGGGGGTAGTGGAAGTCGGGGTTGGTGTTTTCTTGGCGGCGGAGGTCGTAGAAGGCGTCGGATTGGGGTTTGGTGGCCGGGGTGAGAAGGGTGCCCGTGGGGAGATGCGGGTGGCCGTCGCGGAAATGCAGATGGGTTTTTGAGGTTCGGTAGGTGATGCCCAGCCAGGGGTTTTCTGGTGGGTGGGTGGACTTGTCCAGGATGATTCTGTGTTTCAGGTGGCGGTTGGACTTCAGGGAGAAGGCGATGACGCTGTGGTCGGTGAGGGGGATCTCGAACTTTTCGGCGGGGGAAGCCTTTGATTCGAAGACCAGTTTTCTCGGCTGGGCCGATGCGGGGGTTCGGTAGCAGGAGAAGAGGGCGATGAAGGAGTCGTCGGCCAGGTCCAGGGCTTGGTCGGAATGGGCGCCCATGGTGGCGTAGGCGTTCGTGTAGGTCTCGATGAGGGCGTTGTTGAAGCCGAACGGGAGCGCCGCGTGTTCCTGGATCTGCCGGGCCAGCCGTTCGTGGATCGCACGGAAACGTTGGGTGGGGTGGGTGTAGCGGGTGGTGGTGCGGACCAGGGGGACGGCGCCCGTCTCGTCGGGACGGGTGAGGACGGCGCCTTTTCTGCCTTTTCCCAGCTCTTCCCAGTGGACCGATGCGGAGAGCTCTGCGAAGAGGTCCTGTTCGGTGGGGAGAGTGAAGGAGAGGATTTCGGGCGGGATTCTAGAGGTGGGGGGCAGCGTAGTCTCCGGTGTTCATGCTGAAGAGGAACTCGTCGCCGTAGTCGATGAAGGACGAGGTTCTGTTCTCTTCGGCGTACCGCCTGCGGAGTTCGTCCATGCCCTCCTGGGTGGGCGGCGCCAGCGGCAGCAGGGCTTCGCCTGATCTGAGGAAAGTGCGGCCGTTCCTGTGGACGGCTTCGGCGTTCGAGCAGCGGACCACGTAGCCGAGGCGGACCGGGAGGGTGTCGGCGGGCAGCGCGGACGGGCGGATCTCGTGCGTGTACAGGCGGTTCGTGGACAGCGGCATGAAGAACACGGAGCCCGGATGGAGCGTCACCGTGAACTGCTCGGGCAGCGCCGACGCGGAATGCCCGTCCTTGAGACGGAACTGGAGCCTGGTCAGACCGCTGACGCCCTTCACCCCGTAGTCGAAGGAATCAGCCAGTGGCTGGAGCTTTTCCAGGCCGTCATAGAAAGTGCAGAACGCCATGATGCCGTTGGCGGGCATGTCCTTCGTCTTGTCGGCATGGGCCGAGATCTTCGCCTTGGACTGTTTGCGTTCGGGCGTCGCACCCGTGTTGTGGTAGATCTGCGCGAGGACGTGATTCAGCGGCGCCTGGTCACGGAAAACGGCGGCGGCCTCACGGTTCAGCGCCTCGACGATCTCAACGTCCGTCGCCCGGAAACCCTCGGTCGGCCCCGACAGATTCGTGGAGCACCGGAGCAGCCGGAAATGCAGTGCGTCGCCCTCCCGTGTGACGGGCGTCAGATAGATGCCGCTGCGATGCGCCGTTCCCGGCTTGGTGGATTCCGTCAGCGACTGGAACTCGTGCTCCCCGAGAATCCGCCCGAAGTGACCGTCGTCAAGACCGAAGAAACGGCGGTAGTACACGCCGACGCCGTGCACACGGAGCGGAACCTGACCGAGGCCGACGAGACTCCACGGCCCGTGGTCTCCGTGCGACAGTTCCCGAACCACGAAGACCCGGGCCGCCTCCCGCAGAAGCCCCGCGCTGATCCCGGAAAGGTCCCCGCACAGATAGACGGTCTTCCGCGCGACGTCGAACGCACCGGAAACGAGCTCCTCCGGCGTGATCGTGGCCCCGAAGAAATCCCCGATCTCCACCGTCGAAGGCGCGACCAGCACATTGCCCGCGTCCTCGAGACAGGCTTCTGTTCGGCTCATTGTTCCCTTTTCATTCCGGGGGGTCGGCGAAAGCGGCCAGGAGCCGTTCGGCGGCGGTCGAAGGGGGCAGAACACCGTCGGCGACCAGCGGTTCCAGCTCGACGGCGAGGTCACGGACGGCCGGATGGGTGCGCAGGGCGGTGAGGAGTCGGTCCTCGACCATCGACCAGGTCCAGCGGATCTGCTGGGCCCGGCGGCGGGCCGCCAGCTCACCGGAGGCGCGCAGCTCGTCCTGGTGGGCGGTGAGCTGGTCCCAGATCTCTTCCAGCCCGCTGTTCTCCAGCGCGCTGCACGTCAGGACGGGCACGGGCCGGCCGCCCGAACGCAGCAGCCGCAGCGCCCCCGCCAGATCACGGGCCGCCTTCTGCGCGTCGAGCGTGTGGGCGCCGTCGGCCTTGTTGACGGCGATGACGTCCGCCAGCTCCAGCACACCCTTCTTGATGCCCTGAAGCTGGTCCCCGGTCCGAGCGATCGTCAGAAAGAGGAACGAATCGACCATTTCGGCAACTGTCGTCTCCGACTGCCCGACCCCGACCGTCTCGACCAGGACGACGTCGTACCCCGCCGCCTCCATGACGACCATCGCCTCCCGAGTCGCCTTGGCGACACCACCCAGCGTGCCCGCCGTCGGCGACGGCCGGATGAAGGCGTTCGGGTCGGTGGCGAGCCGCGCCATCCGGGTCTTGTCGCCGAGGATGGAGCCGCCGGTCTTCGTCGAGGACGGGTCGACGGCCAGCACCGCGACCCGGTGGCCCTTCCCCGTCAGCAGGGTGCCCAGCGCGTCGGTGAAGGTCGACTTCCCGACCCCCGGCACGCCCGTGATGCCGATCCGGCGCGCGCCGCCCGCGAACGGCGTAAGCTCGGCCAGGACGGCCTGGGCGAGCTCGTGATGGCGGGGCCTGGTCGATTCCACGAGCGTGATCGCGCGCGCGATCCACGCCCGGGAACCGTCCCGGACCCCGGTCACGTACTCCTGGACGTCAGGCATGGCCAAGGCGGGCGGACAGCTCCTTCAGCAGGTCAAGCGCGGCTTCGGCGAGCACCGTGCCCGGCGGGAAGATCGCCGAGGCGCCGGCGGCGCGCAGCTCGTCGAAGTCCTGCGGCGGGATCACTCCCCCGACGACGATCATGATGTCGTCGCGGCCCTCGTCCGCCAACGCCGAACGCAGCGCCGGGACGAGGGTGAGGTGCCCGGCGGCCAGCGAGTTGACGCCGACGATGTGCACGTCGGCCTCGACGGCCTGACGGGCGACCTCTTCTGGCGTCGAGAACAGCGGCCCGACATCGACGTCGAAACCGAGGTCGGCGAAGCCGGTGGCGATGACCTTCTGGCCCCGGTCGTGCCCGTCCTGCCCCATTTTGGCGACGAGGATACGGGGCCGGCGCCCCTCTTGCGAAGCGAACTCGTCGGTGGCCGCCCGCGCGGCCTCGATGGAGCGCACGTTGCCCGCCTCCTCCCGGTAGACACCGGAAATGGTACGGATGGTCGCGGAGTGCCGTCCGTACACCTTCTCCAGCGCGTCGGAGATCTCACCGACCGTCGCCTTGGCGCGGGCGGCGTCGATCGCCAGCTTCAGCAGGTTGTGCTCGAGGTCGGCGATCTGGTCGGCGCCCGCCGCGGCCGTCAGGGCGGCGAGGGCGCGTTCGACCTCGCGCGGGTCGCGTTCGGCGCGCAGCCGCTCCAGCTTCGCGATCTGCTGGGCGCGCACCGACGCGTTGTCGACCTTGAGGACGTCGATCAGCTCGTCGGCGTCGGGCCGGTACTTGTTGACCCCGATCACCGGCTGGCGTCCGGAGTCGATCCGCGCCTGGGTCCGCGCCGCCGCCTCCTCGATCCGCAGCTTGGGCAGTCCCTCGTCGATCGCGCGGGCCATCCCGCCGAACTTCTCGACCTCCTGGATGTGCTCCCAGGCCCGCGCCGCCAGATCGTGGGTCAGTTTCTCGACGTAGAACGAGCCGCCCCACGGGTCGATGGTCCGCGTCGTCCCGGACTCCTGCTGGAGCAGGAGCTGGGTGTTGCGGGCGATCCGTGCCGAGAAGTCGGTCGGCAGCGCCAGGGCCTCGTCGAGGGCGTTGGTGTGCAGCGACTGGGTGTGCCCCTGGGTCGCGGCCATCGCCTCGATCATGGTCCTGGCGACGTTGTTGTAGACGTCCTGCGCGGTCAGCGACCAGCCGGAGGTCTGCGAGTGGGTCCGCAGCGACAGCGACTTGTCGGACTTGGGAGAGAACTCCTTGACGAGCTTCGCCCAGAGAAGCCGCCCGGCCCGCAGCTTCGCGACCTCCATGAAGAAGTTCATGCCGATCGCCCAGAAGAACGACAGCCGCGGCGCGAACGCGTCGATGTCGAGCCCCGCCTCGCGGCCCGCCCGGATGTACTCGACGCCGTCGGCCAGCGTGTAGGCGAGCTCCAGGTCGGCCGTGGCCCCTGCCTCCTGGATGTGGTAGCCGGAGATGGAGATCGAGTTGTACTTCGGCATCCGCTGCGACGTGTAGGAGAAGATGTCGGAGATGATCCGCATCGACGGCGCCGGCGGGTAGATGTAGGTGTTGCGGACCATGAACTCTTTGAGGATGTCGTTCTGGATGGTCCCGGCGAGCTGCTCGGGCGCCACCCCCTGCTCCTCGGCCGCCACCACGTACAGCGCCAGGACGGGCAGCACCGCCCCGTTCATGGTCATCGACACCGACATCTTGTCGAGCGGGATCCCGTCGAAGAGCTGCCGCATGTCGTAGATCGAGTCGATCGCGACGCCCGCCATCCCGACGTCGCCCGCCACCCGCGGATGGTCGGAGTCGTAGCCGCGGTGGGTGGCCAGGTCGAACGCCACCGATAGGCCCTTCTGCCCGGCCGCCAGGTTCCGCCGGTAGAACGCGTTGGACTCCTGCGCCGTGGAGAACCCGGCGTACTGCCGGATCGTCCACGGCTGGGTCGCGTACATCGGCGCGTACGGGCCGCGCAGGAACGGCTTGATCCCCGGGTAGGTGGCGAGGAAGTCCAGCTCCGCGACGTCCTCGGACGTGTACAGCGGCGGCACCGCGATGCCTTCTGGGGTGTCCCAGCCGGGACGCCGCCCGGCCAGCCCCTTCCAGCGGCTCTCCAGGACGCCCGGGTTGATCGGCTCGCCGAGGGTCAGCTCGGAGAAGTCGGGGATCGTCATCCCGCTGCCTCCTTGAACGTGGTGAGGATCTCGACGGCGTCGCAGCCGGCGAACAGATGGCCGTCGACGCCCGGATGGTCGCCCTTGCCCGCCAGCCAGACCATGCCCGCTCCCTTGTCCTTCAACAGGGCGACGGCCTGCTCGGCCTGGTCGGCGTAGAGCTTGTCGCTGGAGCAGAGCACGGCGGCGAACCCGCCGGGGAAGTCCTCGGGCGGGCCGGTGACGGTGCGGAAGCCGCCCGCCTGGAGCAGGTTGGCGGCGAACGTCGCGCGGGCGGTGTACACGGCGACGGGGCCGAGCACCGCCAGATAGACCACGGGGCGCTCGTCCAGTGAGTCGGCCCAGGCGCGCAGGTCCTCGTAGTCGTGGTCGTAGTGGAGGCGGGGCAGCCCGCCGGACAGCTCTTCGGGCGCCTCGTCCCGGACGGGCAGCCGCTCGTCGGGGTTGGGGAACTCGCTGACGCCCGTCAGCGGGGCCTTCCGCCGCGCCAGGTCGTCGCGGCGCGCCGCCCAGGTGCCGGCGAGCGCCGTCTCGATCTCGCCGTCCTGGAGGGCGGCGGCCAGCCCGCCCGCCCGCTCGATCTCGGTGAACCACGCCCACGCGGCCCGCGCGAGGTCCTCGGTGAGCCGCTCGACGTACCAGGAGCCGCCCGCCGGGTCGACGACCCTGGCCAGCGACGCCTCCTCCAGCAGCAGGGTCTGGGTGTTGCGGGCGATCCGCCGGGAGAACCCGTCGGGCAGGCCGAGCCTGGCGTCGAACGGCTGGACGGTGACGGCGTCCGCGCCGCCGACCCCGGCCGCGAAGCACGCGATGGTGGTCCGGAGCATGTTCACCCACGGGTCGCGGCGCGTCATCATCGCCGACGACGTCACGGCGTGGATCCGGGGCGACGGGTCGGAGATCGCCGACACCTCGGCGACCCGCGCCCACAGCCGTCGCGCCGCCCGGAGCTTCGCGATGGTGAGGAACTGGTCGGCGTGCGCGGCGTACCGGAACTCGAGCTGTTCGGCGGCCTGGTCGACGGTCAGCCCGGCCGCGGTGAGCTCCCGCAGGTAGGCGACGGCCGCGGCGAGCACCGCGCCCAGTTCCTGGGCGTCCGAGCCGCCGGCGTCGTGGTAGACGGTGCCGTCGATCGCGAAGGTCCTGATCCCGGGGAATCCGGCGACGACCCGTTCGGCCAGATCGACGGGCGTGGGGATCAGGAAACCGGTCCTGGCGGCCAGCCCGAGCGGGTCGGCGCCCAGATTGCCGAGCGTGTTCGGCTTCGCGATCCGCAGGAACGCCTCGGCGGCCTGCCTGGTCTGCGGGCCCGCGTCGAGCACGACGGGAGCCAGATCGGTCAGCACGTCCTTGAGCACCGCGGGCAGCGCCGCCACCGGGATCCCGGCGGATCCGACGGTCAGCCAGACCGAGGTGGCGCCGTTCTCCAGATCGGCGAGGATCGCGGGGCCCGTCACCTCCGGGCGCGGATCGGCGTGCCACTGCCGGACGTCCCAGCCGGCGAGGGTCTCGTCCTGCACGCCGTCGCGGACATAAGCGGCGAACGGCCGGGAAGCCGTCGCCTCGTCGGCCGTGTACAAGGGGGCGATCGCGACGCCGTCGTAGGACTCCTCGGTCAGGAGCCCTTCGACGTCATCGAGTGGGGTGTCCTCGGTGGCGGCTCCGGACTTGCGGAGTACGCCCTTCAATAGCTCCCGCCAGCGGTCGCGCTCGGCCGGGGGGAGACCCGCTGCCAACTCCATGGCCGCAAGAGTAAGCGCACACCTATAAACCGACTAAAACCGGGGGGTCAAAGTTGCTTCTTCCACGCCCGCCAGCCGATCCGCACCAAGATCGCCGCCAGCACCACGTTGAACGCCACCAGGATGTAGTGGATCACATAGAAGGCGTCCGAACGGCGCGGCCCGCTGCCCAGGTTCTTCGCCAGCATGAGCCATTCGAAGACCATGAAACCGGCCAGGACCATGAGGAACAGCGCGCTGCGTCGAGAAATCACCCCACCAGATTATTGTGCTCTGCATAATGTGCCCAGCGGGGTGAATCGGTCTAGGCTCTCTGCACCATGGGAGCACCTCTGCGCGCGGCCGCGCTGTTCACGGCATCGGGGTTGATCGTCGCGACGACGCCCTTCACGGCGCAGGCGGCCCCGGCGCCCAAGTTCAAGGGCAAGGGCGCCTACATCGTCGTGGACGGCGACACCGGCGACGTCCTCGCGGGCCGGAACTTCAAGGGCAGGTTCCTTCCGGCCAGCACGCAGAAGGTCCTCACGGCGCTGACCCTGATCCCGCTGCTGCACCCCGACGACAAGATCAAGGCGACGGCCAGGTCCTGCTATCCCGAGGGCACCAAGGTCGGGATGGATCCGAAGCTCAGTTACAAGGCGTCGGACCTGTTCAAGGCGATGCTCATGATGTCGGCGAACGACGCCGCCATGACGCTCACCAACCCCCAGGGCTACGCCAAGACGATCAAGCTGATGAACGACAAGGCGAAGGAGATCGGCGCGCTCGACACCGTCGCCGGCTCGCCGAACGGCCTGGACGTCGACCTCGGCCTGAACGTGAAGACCCAGCACACGACCGCGTTCGATCTGGCGATCCAGCTCAGGGCCGCGCTGAAGCTGCCCGAGTTCCTCCAGTACGCGCAGACCGTCAACGCGACCTTCCCGGCGCTGACCCCGCCGAAGAAGGACAAGAAGACCGGCAAACCGGTCAAGCGCAAGCTGTACCAGATGCCGATCTACAGCCATATCCGGATGCTGCCGACCGAGGCCCACGAGTACCAGGGGTTCGTCGCCGGCAAGAACGGCTACACCAACGCCGCCCACCAGACGTTCGTCGGCGCCGCCCACCGCGACGGCCAGACGATCATCATCGCGATGCTCAACTCCGACGTGCTCTGGACGAACGCCGAATCCCTGATGAACTGGGGTTTCGCCAACGACGACGGCCAGGTCGCCCCCAAGGGCAGGCTGCCCGAGCCGGCCCCGGAGGGCGCGCCGTCGAAGGCGCCGATGTCGGCGCAGGTCGAGGCCGGCGCGGCCCCGAAGAAGGACGCCGACCGGTCCACCGACTACCTGCTGGGCGGGATCGGGCTCGGGTTCATCGCGGCGGGCGTCGCGGTCCTGCTGTTCTTCCGCCGGAAGTCGTCGTCCACCTGAGGCCATCTCACGGGTAGAGGTGGGCGACGTTGTTGGCGGGCGACCAGTCCATGACGTCGGGGTGGACGGCGAGGGTCTGCGACGGCCAGGTGCTGAAGGTGAACGTCACGGACATGCCGGGTTCCAGCCCGTCCGGCCAGGCGCAGGGCGGTTTGGGGGTCTTCGCACAGGTTCTGATCGGCCCGTCGACGGGCTCGCCGGTGCCGAGCACGAGCCGTCCCGTCGCGTCGGGCCCGGTGTTGGCGACCCGGACGGTGTAGCCCGCGCCGCGCGCCCGCGCCGTGATGGACGCGTCGGCCAGGGGCTCGGTGCCCGCCGCCGTCCGGCGCCCTTCCCGGTCCGGCGTCGGGATCGACGCGACCCCGTAGCAGACCACGCCGGCGACCACCGCCCCGACCGTCACCGGGAGAAGTGCCTGTTTTCTGGTCCGCTGCGCCATGCTCCGCCTCCTCGACCTGACCAAAGGACTTACAGACGGTAGCGCCTCAGCTACAAGATCGCCGAATCTTCGGCTAGCCGGGACGCAGGCAGCGCAGCTCGTAGAGGCGTTCCGCGGGCACGAACCCGGCCTGGCCGAGCAGGCGCAGACCGCGGGTGTTCCGCTCGTCCAGGCAGGCGTAGGTGACGCCGACCCGGTGCAGGGCGTCGACCAGCTCCTGGAGCGGCATGGTGGCCGTGCCGTAGCGGGTGAGCTCGGTCAGGAGGGTGCGGTCGTCCTTGAAGCGCTGGTCGGCGGGGAGCAGTTCGAGGTGGCGGGACTGCGGGTTGACGGCGTTGAGCCTGGTCGTGACCAGCGGGAACCAGCGCATGTACTTCTGCGGGGCCAGCACCACCGAACGGTCGGGGAGCGGCGCGACGATCCGCTGGACGGTCAGGACGTCCCAGCCGGAGACCTTCCAGGACGGGCCGTCGGCGACCCGGGTGTGGTCGTTCTGGTACGACCAGATCGGCAGGCCCGTCGGGATGATCGTCGCGATGAGGGCGGCGGCGGGCAGCGGCGCGAGCCACTTCACCGGCAGCGGGACGGCTGCGAGCAGCCCGACCAGCACCGGGACGGGCGCGACCCACGGGGTCCGCCACAGGACCTGCCCGGCGTGTGTCAGCCCGTCCAGCAGTTCGATCACGCCGGGCACGAGCACGACCGTCACGACGGTCGCGGCGCCCGCCGCCATCAGCGCGGACGCCCCGCGCCGCGCCAGCCAGGGACCGGCCCACAGCGCCACCCCGGCGATCACCCCCATCGTGCCGGTGAGCAGCACCCGCGCGTAGGTGTCGGCTCCGTCGTAGACCGCGCCGATCACCTCGTGGTTCCCCGACGGGTTCAGCGCGACCATCAGCCCCGCCCCCACCGGATAGACGGCCGCCAGACAGACCCCGACCGCCTCGCCGCCCTTCCGGCCGAGCAGCAGCGCCAGCACCGCCCCGCCGACGATCAGCGGGACGACGAAGGTGGCCGTGGACGTCAGCCCGGTGGCCGCGATGCCCGCGACGAACGCCATCCCCAGATCGAACTTGGAGCGCGCCGACGCCCACCGCGTCAGATAGGTGTAGAGCAGCGGCACCAGCAGCGAGACGAAGATCGCTTTCCCCTGCCACATGCGCAGCAGATGGAACGGCCCGAACGCCGCCCCGTGCGCGCCCGTCCAGAGCAGGTAGACGGCGGCGACGGCGAAGCAGAGGAACGCGCGGCGCGGCGCCCACTCGCGAACCAGCCGCCACATCGCCCAGACCGCGCAGAACACCACGAACGGCAGGACACGGAACCAGAGGAAGTCCTGGGCGGGCATCTCGAACGCCCTGGCCAGCCCGCCGACCAGCACCTCGAACGACGGCACGGGCGGCTCGCCCGCGATCTGCCCGGCACCCCCCTGGGTGAAGATCACGTCACGGAGGGGGATGAGGCCGGTCTCGGCGGTGTGGACGGAGCGGGACACGTAGAAGACGTCGTCGCCGTCGGTGTTGACTGTCCGCAGCGACAGCAGGGCCGCCGCGACCCCGGCCGCCAGGACCGGGAGGGTGCCCCAGGCGGGGGCCCGGGGGGCTTCCGGCCCGGCCCGTCCGGCGAGGGCGGG
>NZ_BAAGZI010000059.1:0-22108 GCF_054778695.1 Actinocorallia lasiicapitis | reverse complement strand
CCTCCCATCACCCACCCCCTTAACCGCATCACCCCGCGTCCTGCCGCCCGCCCAACAAGGCCCACCCCACCACCCCGCCACAGCTCAAGCCGATCACCGACGGCCGGACCGCGCCGCCGCGCGAGGGCAGCTCCCGCGACGCGCCCCGCTTGATCGTGCCGAGCTGCGGCGTGTCGCCCGTTTGAGACACGTGAAACAGGCGACACGCCGCAGCTCGAGCCGATCATGAGCTGACGCCCGGGCAAGGAGCCTCGGGAGGCCGAACTCACCGAACAGCCTTGATCGCGTCGACGTGCGGCGTGTCGCCCGTTCGACAGGGCTCAACCCGTCAACTCGCCACAGTTCGATGCGATCACTGACGGCCGGGCCGCGCCGCCGCGCGAGGGCGGTTCCCGTGACGTGCCTCGCTTGATCGTGCCGAGCTGCGGCGTGTCGCCCGTTCGACAGGGCTCAACCCGTCAACTTGCCGCGGTTCGAGGCGATCACTGACGGGCGGGTCGCGCCGTCGCGGGAGGGCGGTTTTCGTGACGTGCCTCGCTTGATCGTGCCGACCTGCGGCGTGTCGCCCGTTTGAGACACGTGAAACAGGCGACACGCCGCAGGTCGAGGCGATCATGAGCTGATGCCCGGGCGAGGAGCCTCGGGAGGCCGAACTCACCGGACAGGCTTGATCGTGCCGAGCTGCGGCGTGTCGCCTGTTCGGCTCGGCTCAAACCGTCAACTTGGCGCGGTTCGGGGCGATCTTGGGTGGGCTGGGGATGTCGACATGGCGCGGGGTGGGCGGTCTTGGGGGGAGGGGTTAGAAGGTGGCGGTTAGTTGGGTGAAGGACCAGGGGGGTTGGGAGATGCCGCTGCAGGTTTCGGTTACGCCGCCGCCGGGGCAGGGGCGGTCGCGGTTGACGGACCAGAAGGCCAGGCGGCCCAGGTTGTGGGAGGCCGCCCAGTCGCGGATCTGGGTCCAGGTGGTCAGGGAGGTGAGTTCCTGCTGGTCGGAGAGGCCGTTCATGCCCGAGATGCCCATGTGGGAGTAGGCGGTGGCGTCGTCCCAGCCGAAAGTGCTCTTCAGGAGGGTTTTCAGGCCCTCGGACGCGTTGACGGTGTTGCCGTACATGTCGGCGCCGCCGCCGAAGTCGAACGGCATGAGGGTCCAGTTGTCGACCGTGACGCCCGTCGCCTTCGCCTGCGTGATCAGCCGCTGGGCGTGGAAGCCGGGGCCCGTGGTCGACGTGCCGACCGTGACGACCACCTTCGTGTTCGGATTGTTCTGCTTGACGATCTTGAGCCCGCCGAGGATCCGGTCCTGGACGGTCGTGTTCTCCAGTTCGTCGGTGTTCTCGATGTCGAAGTCGACGGCCAGCGGATGGTAGGCGTCGATGACCTGCTGGACGGCCGCGGCGAACGCCGCCGGTGACGCGCAGTTCGGGCCGAGCTTGTTGCCCTGCCAGCCGCCGAACGAGATCTGGACGTCGCCGCCCGCCGCCTTGATCGCGTTGATGGCGTTGACGTCGCCGGCGCTGGTCAGTGGACGCTGCCCGTCCCAGGCGGGGGTGCAGCCGCCGCCCGACAGCATGAACGCCATGGTGAACGCCTTGATCCCGGTCGCGTTCATCACGGTGACGGGGTTGGGCGGGTCGCCCCAGCCGAGGTACAGGTAGGGCGCGCCCGCCATCCTGGTGCCGGGCGGGGTGGTGCAGCCGGTGGTGGTGAAGGTGACGGGCTGGCTGTGCGGCGATTCGCCGGCGGCGTTGTAGGCGGTCACGTCGTAGGTGTGGGTGGAGCAGGCGGCGAGCCCGCCGACCGTCGCGGAGGTGCCGCTGACGGTGGCCTTCACCGTGCCGCCCTCGTACAGCCGGTACCCGGTGACGGCGCCGGTCGCGGCGCCCCACGTCACCGCGGCCGAGTTCTGCGACGGCGTCACGGCCGGGACGCCGGGCGTGCCGGGTGCTCCGCCCGTCCCGCCGCCCCCGCAGGACGCCCCGTTGATCGTGCAGTTCGCCGGGGTTCCGGTCAGGCCGCCGGGCGTCCCGTTGAACCCGAACGTGACGGTCGCGCCGGCGGCGAGGGCCGGCTGCCAGCCGGGGTTGGTGAACGTGTAGTGCTGGCCGCTGCGCGCGAGCTGGGCGTCCCACGCGGAGCCGATGGAGTGCCCGGCGGGCAGGTCGAACTGCACGTTCCAGCCGTTGACGGCGCTGGACGTCCCGTTGGTGATCGTGTACTTGCCTTCGAAGCCGGAGCCCCAGTCGGACACCTTGGTGAAGCTCGCGGTGACGCCCGCGGCCTGCGCGGGCGTCGCGAACGTGACGGACGCCGCGACGAGCACGGCCGCCGTGAACAGCTGGCGGATACTCATGGTCTGGGCTCTCCCTTAAGGTTCTATTAGGAAACCTTCCTATCAATTCTGCGCATGGTAGCCCGCCGTGCCGTACCCGCCAAGGGCCCAAAGATCTGAGTAGGAGCACCGGGACAGCGGTCCCGGTACTCCGGGTGGAACGGGGCGTTGTGCTCAGGCGTCCCGGGGCCGTCGCGGGCGAAGGTAGGACCGGTCGGAAGGAGACCGGAACCATGGACTGCTGGGACATACCCGGATACACCGCCGTGCGCGAGCTGGGCGTGGGCGCGTTCGGACGGGTCGTGCTGGCCACCAGGGACGGCGACCGGCGGCGCGTCGCCGTCAAATGCCTGACCGACCGGGGCCGGCACGCGGAGTTCCGGCGGGAGGCGCAACTGCTGGGCGCGGTCAGATCCCGGCATGTGGTGCGGCTGCTGGACTACGTCGAGGGCGCGGCGATCGTGATGGAGCACGCCGACGGCCGGAGCCTGCGCGCCGTCCTCGACGAGCAGGGCGCGCTGGCGCCCGAGGCGGCGCTCGTCCTGGTGAAGGGGGCGCTCAGGGCGCTGTCAGACGCGCACCGCGCGGGCGTCGTGCACCGCGACTGCAAACCGGACAACATGCTGGTCACCGAGCGCGGCGTGAAACTGGTGGACTTCGGGATCGCGGCCCGGTCGGGGGTGGAGACGGAGTCCGTCGGGACGCCCGCCTACATGGCGCCCGAGCAGTGGCAGGGCCTGCCCGCCACCCCCGCCGACGATCTCTACTCGGCGACGGCGGTGCTGTACGAATGCCTGACGGGCGACCGCCCGTACCGGGCCCGCGAGGTCGTCGCGCTGGCCGCGCAGCACTTCCACGCGCCCGTCCCGGTCCACGGGGTTCCGGCGCCGCTGCGGCCGCTGATCCTGCGGGGCCTCGCCAAGTACGCCGACGACCGTCCCGCATCGGCGGCCCGCTTCCTCGACGAGCTCGACACGACCGCGCGCCGTGCCTACGGCCGGTCCTGGGAGCGGCGCGGCCGCAACGCCCTGAGCCCGTTCGCACTGGCCGCCTGACCGGGGAAAACAGGTTGCGGGCCCTTCTAGCATGGCTGGCATGTCACTCGCGGAAGAGATCGAACAGCGCCTGAGCGCGGGCCTGCCCCCCGGCCAAGACCCGCTGGTGCGCCGATCCGACCGCGCCGACTTCCAGGCCAACGGGCTGCTCGCCGCCGCCAAGAGACTCGGGACGAACCCCCGCGAACTCGCCGAGCGGGCCGTCGCCGCCCTCGACGACGAACTGTTCACGTGCGAGGTGTCGGGGCCCGGCTTCCTCAATCTGACCGTCCGGGACGACGTGCTGCTCCAACGGGCCGCCGCGGCCCTCGCCGACCCGCGGCTGGGCGTCCCCGCGCCGCTGCACGGCACCACCGTCGTCGACTACTCGCAGCCCAACATCGCCAAGGAGATGCACGTCGGCCATCTCCGGTCGACGATCATCGGGGACGCGCTCGCCCGGATCCTCGGCCATCTCGGTGAGAACGTCATCCGGCAGAACCATCTCGGCGACTGGGGCACCCAGTTCGGGATACTCATCGAGCACCTCGCCGACGCCTCCGCCGAGGACGCCGACCACGCGCTCGAAGATCTCGTCCGGCTCTACCGGGAGGCCAAGGAGCGGTTCGACGACGACCGGGAGTTCGCGACCAGGGCACGGGAGCGGGTCAGGATCCTCCAGTCGGGCGATCCGGCGACCCTCGCGCTCTGGCAGCGGCTCATCGACCAGTCGAAGATCCACTTCACTGAGGTGTACGACCGGCTCGACGTCCTGCTCACCGACGAGGACGCGGTGGGGGAGAGCTTCTACAACCCGATGCTCGGCGAGGTCACCGCGGAGCTGGAGCGGCTGGGCGTCGCCCGGATCGACCAGGGCGCGCTCTGCGTGTTCACCGACGAGGCCGACACCCCGCTGATCATCCGGAAGTCCGACGGCGGCCACGGCTACGCGACCACCGATCTGGCGGCCGTCCGGCACCGGGTGCGGACGCTCGGCGCGTCACGGATCCTGTACGTGACCGACGCCCGGCAGGCGCTGCACTTCCGGCAGGTGTTCGCCGCGGCGCGGGCCGCGGGCTGGCTCGGCGACGCGTCGGTGGAGCACATCCCGTTCGGGATGGTCCTCGGTGAGGACGGCCGGCCGTTCAAGACCCGTTCCGGCACGACCGTCCGGCTCATCGACCTGATCGACGACGCCACCGCGCACGCCCGCGCGCTCTCCCCGGACGACGCGACCGCCGACCAGGTCGCGGTCGGCGCGCTCAAGTACGCGGATCTGTCCAACAACCGCACCAAGAACTATGTGTTCTCGCTGGAGAGAATGGTCTCCCTCACGGGCGACACCGGTGTCTACCTCCAGTACGCCCACGCCAGGACCCGGTCGATCCTCGCCAGGACGGCCGACCGCGGCGGCGTCCACCCGCAGGCCGCGCTGACGGCCCCCGAACGCGAGCTGATCCTGAAGCTCGACGAGTTCGGCGCGGCGCTGCTGGCGGTGGCCCGCACCGCGGAGCCGCACCGGCTCTGCACTTACCTGTACGAGCTGTCGCAGACCTTCGCGAAGTTCTTCGAGAACTGCCCCGTCCTCAAGGCGGCTCCCGAAGCCCGTCCGCACCGGCTGCTCCTCACCGAGCTCACCGCCGAAACCCTCAGCACCGGCCTAGGCCTCCTCGGCATCGCCGCCCCGCCGAGGCTCTAGGACGGGTGGTTCCTAGCCGAGCTGGACGCCGAAGAAGAGGGCGGCGAGGGCGCTGAGGGCTCCCAGGCCGCCGGTGGCGCCGATGAGGGGCTTGCTCTTGGCCTGGGAGTGGACGAACGCGGAGACGCCCGAGATGACCACGAACACCAGTTTCACGTTCAGGGTCATCTGGGCTTCGTCGGACAGGTCGACGGCCTGCATGTTCCAGATCCCGGTGACGAGCAGGACCGCGAAGGCGGGCCAGGCGACGACGGCGAACCGGTTGGCGGCGGCCTTGGTGGCGCCGTCGAACCCGCGGATCGCGGGCACGAGCGCACCGAGCACGATCTGCCCGCCGACCCAGATGGCCGCGGCGAGAATGTGCAGGAAGAGTCGGATGTCCGATGAGGTGACGGCGAGCATGGCGCAAGGCTAGCCCCTTGGCGCATGGGGCAGGATCGAGGGGTGGAGGCTGAGGTGAAGGAGCTGGCCGGGCTGGTGTCGGGCGGCGGCGTGGTGGTGCTGAGCGGGGCGGGGCTGTCCACCGAGTCGGGGATCCCCGACTATCGGGGGCCGACGGGGCGGGCGCGGAACGCCGAGCCGATGACCTACCAGCGGTTCACCGGGAGCGCGGAGGCCCGGCGACGGTACTGGGCGCGCAGCCAGGTCGGGTGGCGGCACCTCGCGCGGGCCGCGCCGAACGGCGGGCACCGGGCCGTCGCGGAGCTGGAGCGGCGGGGCCTCGTCCACGGGGTGATCACCCAGAACGTGGACGGGCTGCACCAGGCGGCGGGCGCGGCGCAGGTGATCGAGCTGCACGGGGCGCTCGACCGGGTGGTGTGCCTCGGCTGCCGGGAGCGGACCGCACGCGACGCCCTGGACCTGCGGCTCCGGGAGGCCAATCCCGGCTGGGACGCCCTCACCACGGCGATCCGCCCGGACGGCGACGCCGCGCTGCCCGACGAAGCCGTGCAAGGTTTCACCGTCGTGGACTGCCTGGCCTGCGGCGGCCTCCTCAAACCCGACGTGATCTTCTTCGGGGAGAACGTGCCGGGGCCGCGCGTCGACCGCTGTTTCGCGTTGACGGCGTCGGCGCGTCTGCTGCTGGTGCTCGGCTCGTCGCTGACGGTCCGGTCGGGCTACCGGTTCGTGGAGCGGGCGGCCGCCCTCCGGATTCCGGTCGCGATCGTCAACCAGGGTGAGACCAGGGCCGACGCGCTGGCCGCGCTCACCCTCGACGCGCCGCTCGGCGCCACGCTCGACGGGGTCCTCGCGACGCTCGCCGGTTAGGGTCGGCCGTATGGCGATCGCGATCTTCAAGGACCTGTGCGTCGACGCCGTCGAGCCCGCCGTGCTCGGCCCGTTCTGGGCGGCGGCCACCGGGCTCGACTGGATCCCCGACGACGTCGGCGAGGGGCGGCTGACCGGCCGCACCCCGCGGCACACCGTCTGGATCAACCGGGTGCCCGAGCCGAAGACCGTCAAGCACCGGATCCATCTCGACGTCCACACCCGCGATCTCGCCGCGCTCGAAGCGCTCGGCGCGCGCCCCGGCGAGGGGTTTCCGCGCTGGACTGTCATGACGGATCCGGAGGGCGGCGAGTTCTGCGCGTTCGTCCGGGATGTACTGCCCGCCGACCGGATCCACGGCCTGGCCGTCGACTGCGCCGACCCGGCCGCGCTGGCCGCCTGGTGGGGCCGGATCTACGGGGTCGAACCGCACGACAACGAAGGCGGCGGCTGGTGGACCCTGGACGCGATCCCCGGCGCGCCCTTCACGACCATGGATTTCGCGGCCGTCCCGGAGCGCAAGACCGTCAAGAACCGGATCCACTGGGACGTCACCGGGGAGGCCGCCGAGCTCGTCGCGGCGGGCGCGACGGTTCTGCGCCCCCGCGACGCCGAGCTCCGCTGGACGGTCCTGGCCGACCCCGAAGGCAACGAGTTCTGCGCCTTCACCGCGCGGGACGCCGAGGCGTCTCCGGGATTCTGACAACGAGCGTCCGCGGAGTCCGTCGGTGTCCCCATAGGACGGGACGTGTCCGGCATCACACACTTCTGGAGCCTCGTCCACCCCCTCCAGAAGGGAACCACCCCCATGAGACGGCTCTTCGCCGTGTTCGCGGCCTGTGCCGCGGTGCTCGCCTTCACCTCCCCGTCGCAGGCGGCCGACCCCGGCTACCAGCGGGGACCCGCGCCGACCCCGCAGAGCGTCCAGGCCGCGACCGGCCCGTTCGCGATCTCCACGACGACCGTCCCGGCCGGTGCGGGCACGGGCTTCAACCGCGGGACGATCTACGCGCCCACCGATCTCAGCCAGGGCACCTTCGGCGCCGTCGTGGTGATCCCGGGCTTCACCGAGCCCGAGTTCACGATGAGCTGGTACGGGCCGCGCCTGGCCAGCCAGGGCTTCGTCGTCTTCACGCTGGAGCCGACGACCGTCCTGGACTTCCCGGACGCCCGCGCCGACCAGATGCTCGCCGCCCTCGACTACCTCACCACCAAGAGCGCGGTGAAGGACCGGATCGATCCGACCCGGCTCGCGGCGCTCGGCCACTCGATGGGCGGCGGCGCGGCCCTGCGCGTCGCGCAGAAGAAGCCGGCGCTCAAGGCGGCCGTCGCGCTGGCCCCCTGGCACCTGGACTTCAACTGGGCGGCCGTGAAGACCCCGACCCTGATCTTCGGTTCCGACAACGACTTCATCGCGCCCGCGGGCTCCATGGCCGAGCCGTACTACCGGAGCGTCACCGCGCAGGAGAAGGCGTACCTGCTGCTCAAGGGCCAGGGCCACATGGCCTACATCTTCCCCAACACGACGGTCGCCCAGTACACGATCGCGTGGCTGAAGCGGTACGTGGACGACGACGAGCGCTACGCCCAGTTCCTCTGCCCGGCGCCCGCGCCCAGCGCCCTCATCGCCAAGTACCTCGACACCTGCCCCGCCTGACGACGGACCCGGCGACCGCACCGCCGGGCTAACCCGCTCCCGCCAGGTACTCCAGGAGCCCGTCGAGGGGGAGCGTGTTGATGACCAGGTCGGGGGTCACGCCGCAGCGGACGGCGCGATCACAGCCGGAGATCTGCCAGTCGAGCTGGCCGGGCGCGTGGGCGTCGGAGTCGATCGAGAACCGGCAGCCGGCCTCGACGGCGGGCCGGAGCAGCCGTTTCGGCGGATCCTGCCGCTCAGGCCGGGAGTTGATCTCCACGGCGACGTCGTAGGCGGCACAGGCGTCGAACACGAGCGCCGCGTCGAACTCCGACTCGGGACGCAGCCCGCCGCGCACCCCGCCCGCCTTCACGATCCGCCCCGTGCAGTGGCCGAGGATCGCGACCCTCGGATGGGCGACGGCCGTCACCATCCGCCGGGTCATCGCCACCCGGTCCATCCGCAGCTCGGAATGGACGCTCGCCACGACCACGTCCAGCCGGTCCAGCAGATCGTCGTCCTGGTCGAGTGAGCCGTCGGGCAAGATGTCGACCTCGATCCCGGTGAGGATCCGGAACGGCGCCAGCTCCACGTTCAGCTCCTCGACCACGGTGAGCTGCTCCAGCAGCCGCTCCCTGGTCAGCCCGCGCGCCACCTTCAGCCGGGGCGAGTGGTCGGTCAGAGCCAGGTAGTCGTGGCCGAGCGAGCGCGCCGTCTCGGCCATCTCCCGGATCGGGGCGCCGCCGTCCGACCAGTCGCTGTGGGTGTGGAGATCGCCGCGGAGGGCGGCCCGCAGCGCCGTCGCGGCCTCGTCGGCGGGTTCGCCGCCCGTCGCCTCCAGCCGTCGCAGATAGACGGGCACCTCGCCGCGCGACGCCTCCTCGACGACCAGCGCCGTCACCTTCCCGATCCCCGGCAGCGCCGTCAGCGTGCCCGTCCTGACCCGTTCGGCGACCTGCTCGGCGCCGAGCTCCCGCAGCAGCCCCGCCGCGTTCCGGAACGCCCGCACCCGGTAGGCGGGCTCGTGCGCCCGCTCCAGCAGGAACGCGATCCGCTCCAACGCCTCCACAGGTCCCATACCGCACCCCTACCCAGGCCGCCGCCCCCTGACCGCGTTAGGTTGACGGCCATGAGCGAGCAAGTGACCCGGGTGGCCGACGCCCCCGAACGCGGCAGGTTCGAAGTGTTCCTCGAAGGCGAACTGGGCGGTTTCGCCGAATATAAACTCAACCCCGGCTCGATCTCCTTCATCCACACCGAGATCGACCCGCGGTTCGAAGGCCACGGGCTGGCCGGGCGGCTCGTCCGCGAAGCCCTGGACACGGCGCGGGAACGGGGCCTGAAGGTCTACCCGTACTGCCCGTTCGTGCGGGGCTGGATCGCCAAGCACCCCGACTATCTGGACCTCGTCCCGGAAAAGCGCCGCGCCCAGTTCGATCTGGCCTAACGCAGCAGGACCTGGTCGGCGGGGGCGGAGGTGTCGTCGGACCAGCCGTCGTGGCCGTCCTCGGGGGTCCATTTGCGGCCCGCGTGCCGGACCTCGGTCAGCCCGTAGGCGTGCGCGTGGGCGACCGCCCAGGACGCCACCGACCAGCCGTCCGCCTCCGAGGCCGCCCCCGGAAGCTGGATGCCGCCGTCCGAGGCCGTCATCCGGCTGCCGAACGAGCGGCGCAGCTCCCGCACCGCCTTGGCCGCCTCGGCGGGCCCCGGCGCGGAGTCCGCGCCGAACCAGCAGGTGACGCCCGCCGGCTCGGCCCCGGAGAACCCCTCGGCCAGCAGCAGCGCCATCCCCTCGTGCTGGGCGTACAGGGAGCCGTCGGCGCTGCGCTGGACGGCCTGCGCGGCGTCGTGCAGCGGCCGTTTCGTGTAGTTCGAGACCTTGGTGAGCGCGTCGAAGAACCGGTTCGAGGAGTAGACGGGGTCCTGGAGCTGCTCGGGCCTTCCCCAGCCCTGCGACGGCCGCTGCTGGAAGATCCCCACCGAGTCCCGGTCGCCGAACGACAGGTTCATGATGTGCGACTCCTGCTCGGCCGTCGCATAGGCGATCACCAGGGCCCGCGGGGGGAGCTTCTTACGGTAGGCGACGGCCGCGATCGTCGCGGCGTTCGGGGCCTGGGCGAGATCCAGTTCGATCTCGTCGCCGTCGGCCCTGACCGCGCAGCCCTCCCCGAGCAGCGCGGTCTCGATCTTGTTCACCAGGGTGTAGCCGCCGACGACCAGGGCCGCCGCCACCAACCCGGCCAGCCCTGCCATCACCCACCGCCACCGCATGAGGAAAACGTACCTTTCCGGCGGAGCGGCTAAGCCAGCCAGTCTCTGAGCCGCGCCTCGCATTCGGTGACGCTCGGCAGCCACACCCGCTCGTCCTTGTGGTGGGCGAGGGTCGGGTCGCCGGGCGCGTAGTTGACGGCGGGCACGCCGAGCGCGGCGAACCTGGCGACGTCCGTCCAGCCCAGCTTGGCCCTGACCGCGCCCTTCTCGACGGCTTCGGCCAGGTCGCAGCCGGTCACCGCGCGGACGAACGCGGCCGCCGCCGGATCCTCAAGCCCCGGCCTGGCCGCCTCGCTGGAGTCCACGACCACCACCTCGAACCCCGCGAACAGCTCCCGCAGATGCGCTTCGGCCCCCGCCAGATCACGATCCGGGGCGAACCGGTAGTTCACGCTCACGACGCACTCGTCGGGGACGACGTTCCTGGCGATGCCCGCCCGGACGAACACGGCGTTCAGGCCCTCGCGGTACCGGATCCCGTCGACGACGGGACGGCGCGGCTCGTAGGAGCCCAGCAGGTCGATGATCGGCTTGATCGCGTGGACGGCGTTGGCGCCCATCCAGGAGCGGGCCGCGTGGGCGCGGGCGCCGCGCGCCGTCACCTCGACGGTCAGCGCGCCCTGGCAGCCGCCCTCCACCCCGTTGTCGGTCGGCTCCATCAGCACCGCGAAGTCACCGGCGAGCAGCTCGGGCCTGGTCTCGACGATCCGCTTCAGGCCGTTGCGGTCGGCGTCGACCTCCTCGCACTCGTAGATCGCGTAGGTGACGTCGCGGGACGGTTCGGTGAGCGTCACGGCCAGGCGGAGCAGGACGGCCAGACCGCTCTTCATGTCGCAGGAGCCGAGCCCCCACAGCACGTCGCCGTCCATCCGGGACGGCCAGTTGCCGTTGACGGGCACCGTGTCGGAGTGCCCGGCCAGGATCACGCGTTCGGCGCGCCCGAGATCGGTGCGGGCGATCAGGGTGTCGCCGTCGCGGACCACGTCGAGGTGGGCGCAGGCCCGCAGCCCCTGCTCGATCTCGTCGACGAGCGCCTTCTCGTTCCCGCTGACCGACTCCACATCGACCAGGGCCCGGGTGAGTTCTTGCACGTCCATCCTGAGATCCATGCCACCAACCCTATTCCCGGAGGGCTACCGTGATCGGCATGGACAAGCGCATTCACCGCAGGGGAGCCGTGACGCTGAGCGGGCGGGCCCTCCCGGAAGAAACCCATGACCAGCGGCTCCTGGACGAGCGCGGCTCGGCCGAGTGGCTGCACAAGGATCCGTGGCGGGTGCTCCGCATCCAGGCCGAGTTCGTGGAGGGTTTCGGGCTGCTCGCCGAGGTGGGCCGCGCGGCCTGCGTGTTCGGCTCGGCCCGGATCAAGCCGGGCACCGAGTACTACGAGCTGGCCGTCGAGACGGGCAGGCTCCTCGCCGAAGCCGGCTACGCCGTCATCACGGGCGGCGGCCCCGGCATCATGGAGGCCGGCAACAAGGGCGCCGACCCGGCGGGCCTGTCCATCGGCCTCGGCATCGAGCTCCCCTTCGAGCAGTCCATGAACCCCTACCTCGACATGGGCATGGAGTTCCGCTACTTCTTCGTCCGCAAGACCATGTTCCTCAAGTACTCCCAAGCCTTCGTAGTCCTCCCCGGCGGGTTCGGCACCCTCGACGAGCTCTTCGAGGCGGTGACGCTCGTCCAGACCGGCAAGGTGACGCGCTTCCCGATCGTCCTCATCGGCCGGACCTTCTGGCAGCCGCTCCTCGACTGGATCAAGAGCACGCTCCTGGCCGAGGGCCTCATCGCCGCCGCCGACCTGGACCTCCTCCACCTCACCGACTCCCCGGCCGAAGCCGTCCAGATCATCTCCGACGCCCACGCCTCCCTCGACCAGGCCCGCCGCAACGAGGAACGCTCCCGCGCCGCCACCGCCGAATCCGCCGGCACCTGATCAAGAGCAAGCCCGGGCCTCCGATGACCTTCCCCCTCGGCACGGACCGCTACGGGGGAAGGTCATCCTCGATCAATCGTCCTTCCAGTCGGCCCGCCTCGGACTCTTGCCATCGCCCCAGAATCGCGGCGCTGTAGCCGACAAGGCGCCATGGCCACATACTCAGATTGATCTAAGTATGATTAATCTGAGTAAGTTCGATGTGAGCTGGGGGCCGTTGTGGTGGGTTTCGTGGGGCGTGGGCGGGAGCTGGATCTTCTGCGGCGGCATTTGGGGAGGGTGCAGCAGGGGAGGGGCGACCAGCGGGGCAGGGCGATTCTGCTGCGGGGGCGGCGGCGGGTGGGGAAGTCCCGGCTGGTCGATGTCTTCTGCGAGGGGGCGGGGGTCCCCTATGCGGTGCACCAAGCCACGCGGGGGGAGCGGTCAGAGGTCGAGCTGGCGAGGTTCGCCGCCTCCGTCCTCCGCTCGGATCTTCCGGGCAGGCAGCTGATGGAGGGCGTCCGTTTCGACGCCTGGGACACCGCGCTGCGCCAGCTGGCCGTGGTACTCCCTGATGATCAGCCGAGCATCGTTGTCATCGATGAGCTGCCCTGGCTGCTGGAGCAGGACCCCGCTGCCGAGGGGACTCTGCAGACCGTGTGGGACCGTGTGCTGAGCCGCAAGCCCGTGCTCCTCATCCTCATCGGTAGCGATCTGGCCGTGATGGAGCAGATCTCGACCTACGGGCGGCCGTTTCACCAGCGGGCCATCGAGATGGTGCTGCCTCCGCTCAGTCCGCGCGAGGTGATGTCGATGACCGGCCTGTCTCCGGCCGATGCCTTCGACGCCTACCTGATCACGGGAGGTCTTCCCCTGGTCTGTCAGGAGTGGCCTGAGGGTGCCGATCGCGGACAGTTCCTGCGTGAGGCGTTGGATGATCCGACGTCGCCGTTGCTCGTCTCGGGGGAGCGGACGCTGAGCGCGGAGTTCCCCACCGCATTGGTGCCCCGGACCGTGCTCTCGGCGATCGGTACGGGGGAGCGTACTTTCTCCACGATCGCGGCGCGGGCAGGTGCGGGCAAGGAGGCTCCGCTGCCTGCCGGATCGCTCAGTCCGATCCTGCACGCCCTCGCGGCCAAGCGGATCATCTCCGTCGACACTCCGCTGTCGACCCGGGCGGGGGACCGGGATCGCCGATACCGGGTCGCTGATCCGTATCTCCGATTCTGGTTGACTTTTCTGGAGCGGAACATCCCCGAAGTCGAGCGCGGCCGCGGTGACCTGGTCGCCGAGCGCATCGAGCAGAGCTGGACCTCGTGGCGGGGCCGGACCATCGAGCCGGTCATCCGCGACGCCCTGGCCCGGCTACTCCCCGACCCCCGTCTCCCGGGAACCCGTGTGGTCGGCGGGTGGTGGAACCGCACCAACAACCCCGAGGTAGACCTCGTCGGAGCGGACAAGGAGGCTCCCGCGAACCGGGTCAGGTTCGTCGGCTCCATCAAATGGTTCGAGCAGGCCGCCTTCGGGAGTCGTGAACTACACACCCTGACCCGCGAAGCGTCGATGGTGCCCGGAACCGATCCGGATACCCGGCTCGTGGGGGTGTCCAGGTCGGGGTTCGCCGTCGAGGGCCTGCACGCGGAATTCGGTCCCGACCAGCTCATGGAGGCGTGGCCGGAGGCCTGACATCCGCCGTGAACGGACATGGCCGTTTCCGCCTTGGGGGGAGCTGTTCTTCGTTCTCTTCCAGCGCACGATCACCCGCGGCATCTCCGTGGGCGCACTCAAATGACGCCGGTCGGCCGGTTGTCGGGGGGCTGGTGTAGAACCGGTGGGGACGGAAGGAGCGGGTGTGGGGTTCACGGTGACGGTGTTCTGTGCGTCGAGTACGCGGATCGACGGGAAGCACGTGGAGTTGGCGGGGCAGGTGGGGGCGGAGCTGGCGCGGCGCGGGTACGGGCTGGTGACCGGAGGCGGGGTCGAGTCGTGCATGGGGGCCGTGGCCAAGGCGGCGCGGGCGGGCGGGGCGCGGACCGTCGGGGTCGTCCCGCACGGGATGCCCGGGTCGCAGGAGCGCACCGACGGCGACAACGATGAAGTGATCTTCACTTCGGACATGCGGACGCGCAAAGCCGAGATGGACCGCAGGGGCGACGCGTTCCTGGTGCTGCCCGGCGGCATCGGCACCCTGGAGGAGCTGTTCGAGGTCTGGACCGCCCGCAGCCTCGGAATGCACGACAAACCGATCGTCATCCTCGACCCGCACGGCGTGTACGCCCCGCTGCAGGCCCTGATGCAGCACCTGTTCGACGAGGGCTTCAACCGCGAGAAAGCACTGTCGGCCGTGGTGTATGCGACCACCATCGACAAAGCTTTCGCAGGTCTCGAGGCCGGAAACCGCCATTTCACTCCGACACAGGAGGAAGTCCTGGAGTTCTGACAGGTTTCCGCAGGGAGACATGGAGCGTTCAACTCGGCCTGTGAGGCTCCATGTCGATCACCCCTGCGTTCCAAGGAGAACTGACACATGGACGTGTCCCGTCGTGGTTTCGTGGCCGGAGGCGTCGCCTCCATCGCCGTGGTCGGCGCGCTCGACACCGTTTTCACCGCCCCCGCCTCGGCCGAGGAGTCCGAGGAGGCCTACGGTTACGGCCCGCTGATCGCCGACCCCGCCGGCATCCTCGACCTGCCCGCCGGTTTCTCCTACAAGATGCTGTCGGCCGTCAGCACCCCGCTCGGCCCGAACGGCGGCGTCGTGCCCGGCGCCCACGACGGCACCGGCCTGTTCCCCGGCAGCACCCCGGGCGGCTCCCGCCTGGTCCGCAACCACGAGCAGGGCGCCAGCGGCGTCAAGGCCGTCGCCGCCGCGAACCTGACCTACGACCCCGCCGCGTTCGGCGGCACCACCACGATCGACGTGGACGCCGACGGCAACGTCGTCTCCCAGTACGTCAGCATCGCGGGCACCGCCACCAACTGCGCGGGCGGAGTCACCCCGTGGGGCACCTGGCTTACCTGCGAGGAGACCGAGGGCATCAAGGGCGAGACCAAGTCGCACGGCTGGGTGTTCGAGGTCGACCCGCTCGGCGTCAAGACCATCGCCGAGCCGATCAAGCCGCTGGGCCGGTTCGCGCACGAGGCCGTCGCCGTCGACAACCACAGCCACATCGCCTACCTGACTGAGGACGCCTCCGGCCCGTTCGGCCTGTTCTACCGCTTCCTGCCGAACAACCACCGGGGCGGCTACCACTCCTACGCCGACGGCGGCAAGCTCCAGGCGATGCGCGTGCCCGGCGTCGACGACCTGTCGGTCGTGCAGGTCCCCGGCACCACCTTCACCGGCATCGAGTGGGTGGACGTGCCGGACGCCGAGGCCAAGGCCGTCTCGGTCCGCAAGCAGTTCGCGACCACCGGCCAGGTCACCCGGTCGCAGAAGCTCGAGGGCGCCTGGTTCGACAGCAAGAAGGCCTACTTCGTCGCCTCCTACGCGAGGAAGTCGAGCGGCGCGGTCGCCGACCACGCCGGCCAGGTCTGGAAGTACGACCCCAAGGCCAACTCCCTCACCCTGGAGTTCATCTTCAAGCCGGGTGTCGGCCGGTTCGCCGAGCCCGACAACATCACCATGTCGCCCTACGGCGGCGGCGTGATGCTCGCCGAGGACGGCGAGGGCGAGCAGTACCTGTTCGGCACCACCCGTCACGGCAAGGCGTTCGCGATGGCCCGCAACGCGTTCAACGACAGCGAGTTCACCGGCGTCATCTACTCCGAGGACCGCAGGACCCTGTTCGCGAACCGCCAGTCGCCCGGCGTCACCTTCGCGATCACCGGCCCGTTCGAGAAGATCCGCGCCCGGTAGCTCCGGTTCACGTTCGGCGCTTCCTCCCTGAGATCGGGGCCGCCCTCCCGCGGGCCCCGTCTCCACCGGCGTCCCGCACCTGCGTGCGGGGCGCCGGTGTGCTCTCAGGCCAGGGCGCGGCGGGTCAGGGTGGGCGGCCGGACGCCCTGGATCGACGCCACCATGTCGAGGACCTGCCGGAGCGGCCCCGGATCGGCCGTCTCGAACGCCGCGACGCCGAGCCACGCGTACACCGACGCCGCCGCCAGCGCCGCCGGATCGGACCCGGTGACCGTCACCTTGACGGGCCCCCGCGCCAGCAGGAGTTCGAGGGCCGGGACCGCCGGGTCGGCGCCCGCGTCGAGCAGGGCCGACGGGTCGCCGGGGGCGGTCGTCCACACGAGTTGGCGGTCGGTGTGCGCGTCCATGGGGTCGAGCATGGCACGATCGGGGTGCCGGCCGATCGGCGCGGGTGCCTTCCGGCGCCGGACGTCCGGGCGTCAGGACCGTGAGGAAGGGTTTTCCGTGCCTGTTGTTCTCGTGCTGGCCGCGCTGGCCGTCATCGCGGCGACCGTCGCGGTGGCTTACGGGCGCGGTGGCGAGCTCGCCGAGACCGTCCCGGACCATCCGCCGGTCGGGATGCCGCCCCACCGGCAGCTCCAGGGGGCCGACGTGGCGCTGCTGCGGCTGCCCAAGGGCCTGTTCGGGTACAACGTGGCCGTCACCGACGACGCCCTGGCCAGGCTCTCCTACGCCCTCACCGAGCGCGAGAACCGGATCGCCGATCTGGAGCGCCAGCTCGGTGAGCTCCGGCTGGACCGCCAGGACGCCCCGGCCTGGCCGTTGCCGGCGGACACCGCGTCCTGGCTGCGCGAGCCGGAGGGCTGGCAGCCCGTCGAAGACCAGCCCTACGAAGGCCCCCGCTGATGGCCGCGCAGGGCGTCGCCTGCGCCTGGGCGACGGCCGCTCCGGAATATGTGGAATACCACGATCTGGAATGGGGACGCCCGGTCCGTGCCGATGACGATCTCTATGAGCGGCTCTGTCTGGAAGCCTTCCAGTCCGGGCTCTCCTGGCTGACGATCTTGCGTAAGCGGGCGGGGTTTCGGTCGGCCTTTTCGGGCTTCGATCCGGTCCGGGTGGCGGCCTACGGGCCCGACGATGTGGCCCGGCTGATGGCCGACACCGGGATCGTCCGCAACCGCGCGAAGATCGACGCGGCGATCGTCAACGCCCGCGCCGCGCTGGAGCTCGACGGGGGCCTTTCGGCTCTGATCTGGCGCTTCGCCGACCCCGCCGCTCCGGTTCCCAAGGTCATGTCCGACGTTCCCGCGCAGACCGCAGGTTCCGCGGCGCTTGCCAAGGAGCTGAAAAAGAACGGATTTCGGTTCGTCGGACCGACCACCGCTTACGCCCTGATGCAGGCCTGCGGGCTGGTCAACGACCACCTTCTGAGCTGTCCGGCACGCCCCTTCGGCGGGCCGGATTTGATCGTCCAAGCCTGATCGTTACCACTTCGCGCCCGGAACACGGGATAATGGACCACTACTGAAAGACGGTGGCGCGACAGGCGGCCGGCTCGCGCGGTGCCCGAACGGCCCAACGGGCCGGGGAGGAAGGGGATGCACGCATGGCGGCGATGAAGCCGCGGACAGGTGACGGTCCGCTCGAAGTTACCAAGGAGGGCCGTGGCATCGTCATGCGCGTGCCGCTGGAGGGCGGCGGCCGGCTGGTGGTCGAACTGACCCCGGACGAGGCCAAGGAGCTCGGCGAAGCCATCAAGGGCGTCGTCGGCTAGATCTCGGTCGGTTGGATCTCGGGGCCTCCAGCCTCAGATCTCCACTCGAGAACTTCATATCGGCACGGTCCCGGAACGGCACAGGCCGCCGGGACTCGTGTCGTTTCCCGACTCTCCGCCCCTTTGAGGGCGTTCCGCAAGGGGGATGTGTTGCCGGTCGAGACGAGCGTGCGCACGGTTTCCGGTCCGCTCAGCACGGTTTCCGAGGCCCGGATCTGGGCGATCCCGCAGGGCGCGGAGCCCGGTTTCGATCCCGGCGTCCCCCTGGACGACCTGCTCGCCTTCCACGCGGCCAAGGGCGAGCCAGGGGAGATCATCGCGACCCCGGTCGTGGTCGACGGCGCCGTCCATGAGCTGCTGCTCTACGGCACCGGCGACGGTTCGCCCGCGGCGCTCCGCAAGGCCGGTGCGGCCCTGGTCCGGCGGGCCAGGGGCCAGTCCGCGCTGGCCGTCCTGGCGCCGGGCGCCGGATCCTGCGCCCTGGACCCGTTCCTGGAGGGCGCGCTGCTGGCCGGCTACGACTTCGGCTACAAGACCGGCGGCAAGAAGCCCCTCACCGAACTCCTGCTGATCACCGAGGACGAGGGCAGCGGCCGCGGCCAGGTGATCGCCCAGGCGGTGGCCCTGGCCAAGGACCTGGCCAACGAGCACGCGGTCGACAAATGCCCCGAATGGCTGGCCGACCGGGCCGCCGAAGTGGCCGCGACCACGGGCCTCCAGGCCAAGATCTGGGACGAGCAGGCCCTCGCCGACGACGGGTTCGGCGGGATCCTCGCGGTCGGCGCCGGCTCGGCCCGTCCGCCGCGGCTGATCCAGCTCACCTACGCGCCGGAGGGCGCGACCCGGCACATCGTGCTGGTCGGCAAGGGCATCACGTTCGACACCGGCGGGCTGTCGCTGAAGCCGTCGGACGGGATGAAGACCATGAAGACCGACATGACGGGCGGAGCGGTCGTGATCGGCGTCCTGTCGGCGCTGCGCGCGCTGGACGTCCCGGTCAAGGTCACCGGGCTGATCGCGTCGGCCGAGAACATGCCGTCGGGGTCGGCGATGCGGCCGTCCGACGTGATCACCCACTTCGGCGGGATCACCTCCGAGGTGCTCAACACCGACGCCGAGGGCCGGCTCGTCCTCGCCGACGCCCTCGCCTACAGCGACGCCGTCCTGGCCCCCGACACGGTCGTCGACATCGCGACCCTGACGGGCGCCGCCAAGGTCGCCCTCGGTCTCAAGCACGGCGCCCTGTTCGCCACCGACGACACCCTCGCCCAGGAGCTCACCGCGGCGGGCACGGCCGTCGACGAGCCGCTGTGGCGGCTGCCGCTGACCGACGACTACCGGGACGCGATCTCCTCGGACGTCGCGGACGTCGCCAACATCGAGCGCCGCGGCTTCGGCGGCGGCTCGATCATGGCCGCCCTGTTCCTGGAGAAGTTCGCCGGCTCCCAGCCGTGGGCCCACCTCGACATCGCGGGCCCGGCCCGCGGCCCGGAGGGCTCCACCGGCTACGGCGTCCGGCTGCTGCTCGACTGGCTGACGGCCGATACTGGAATTTGATTCAAGGAAACGCAAAAGCCCGGTCGCGTCAGGCGGCCGGGCGTTTCTTTGCGCTGGGTTGGGCCGTTCAGGCGGCGGGCGGGGCCTTCCGGACGACCTTGCGCTTGCGCGGCAGGCCGACCCTGCGGTCCTCGTAGGGGGCGTCGGTGTGCGAGCGGACCGTTTTGATCACCTCGTCGAGGCCGACGGTCCAGCCGGGCAGCGCGCGGACGGACCACCGCAGCAGGGGCACTCCGGGCAGCCCGTGGGTCTTGACCATGATCATCTCAGCGCCGCCGGACCGCCGTGCCTCCGGCGCCTCCGGACGGGCCAGGAACGACAACTGGTGCGAAAGGCCCCGTCCCGTCGGGACTCCCTCGCTCCACGCGCACACCGCCGCGACGTCCGCCCACGGCAGATGACGATCACGGGAGCGGGAGATCGGCCACTTCGCCGGAACCGTCACACCGGTCTCGTCGATGACCAGGAGTGGCCGCCGCCCCAGCAGATGCCCGACCACGACCACCAGGACGCCGCCGAACCCGACCACGCCGATGATCCCCAACGTGAGGAAGAGGATCCCGCCCGCGCTGCCCGGGTCGTAGAGGCCGCCGACGATGAAGAACGCCGAGCACACGACCAGCGTCACGACCCCCAGGGCCTGGCCCGACCCGCGGAAGGAGGGCCGCAGCCTGACCTCAGCCACGCTTCTGCGCCACGAGCAGGCCGCCGCCGACGGGCAGCAGCAGCGGGATCAGGGCCTCGTCCTCGGCGATCAGCCGGATGACGTCGGCCCGCTGGGCCTCTTTCCCCAGCGCCTTGTCGAACGCGACGACCCCACCGGGCCGCAGCAGCCGCAGGGCCGCCGTCAGGTACTCGGCGTACTCGCGCTGCACCGCGTCCGCGAAGACCAGGTCGTAGGCGCCGTCGGTGAGGCGCGGCAGGACGTCCAGCGCCCGGCCCGCGATCATCCGGGTACGGGACGCGGTGAAACCGGCGTCCGCGTAGGCCATCTTGGCCAGCCGCTGGTTCTCCGGTTCCACGTCCACGCTGGTCAGCACCCCGTTAGGGTGCATTCCACGGAGCAGCCAGATCCCGGAGACCCCGCAGCCCGAACCGATCTCCACGACCGTCCGGGCGTTGATCAGTGACGCGACGAACCGCAGCGCCGCCCCGCCGGCGACACTGATCGGGAACGCCCCGTACTCGTCTCCGAGCCGCCGGGCCTCCCGCAGCGCCTCGTCCTCCGGGAGGAATCCCTCCACGTAGGCCTGCACGTCGTTGATGGCCGCCTCTTTTCCACTCCCGCGTCCTTCCGGGCAAAACGATAGCGCCGACCGGGAACGATGAGGCGATCCCCGGCGTTCTAAAAATCACCAGCCGAGGGGATTGGATGACCAGCGCGCCCTTGGCTCTGTCAGGGAAAGGGTGATCTGAGACACCATGACGGTCTCAGCGGTTCCATATCAGGGCATGGCGGGCCAGGCCGTCGGACGCGAGAACGCGCCCTCGGCCGACTGGACCCCTCCGTCGTGGGACCAGGTGGTCCGCGACCATTCCTCCCGTGTCTACCGGCTCGCGTACCGGCTGACCGGCAACCAGCATGACGCCGAGGACCTCACCCAGGAGGTCTTCGTCCGCGTGTTCCGGTCGCTGGCCAACTACACGCCCGGCACGTTCGAGGGCTGGCTGCACCGGATCACCACCAACCTCTTCCTCGACCAGGCGCGCCGCAAGCAGCGCATCCGCTTCGAGAACCTGGGCGACGACGCCGCCGACAGGCTGCCGGGCCGTGAGAAGACCCCGGCCCAGGTCTACGAGGACACCAACTTCGACGACGACGTCCAGGCCGCCCTGGACGCGCTCGCGCCGGACTACCGCGCGGCCGTCGTCCTCTGCGACATCGAGGGCCTGTCCTACGAGGAGATCGCCGCGACCCTCGACGTCAAGCTCGGCACGGTCCGCAGCCGGATCCACCGCGGCCGGTCCCAGCTCCGCGCCGCCCTGGCCCACCGCGCGCCCGCGGGGGCGGCCCGGTGACCGTCAGCCCCTGCCTGGGCGAGAGCATCACCGCGCTGGTCGACGGCGAGCTCGACCACGACGCACGCGATCTGGCCCTGTCCCACCTGGCCGGCTGCGACTCCTGCCGCGCCGAGGCCACCGCGTTCCGCGCCCTGAAGAAGCGGCTGAGCGTGCTGACGCCGCCGTCGGCCGCACCCGCACTGCTGGTCCGGCTGTTCGCGATGGGCGACACGGCGCATCTGCCGCTCGCCGACCTGTCGGCCGAGCTGCTGCGCCGGCTGTCCGGGCCGACTCTGCCCAAGCCGTCGCCGTTCGCGCCGTCCTTCCACCCCGCCGACGCCCGCCTCAAGGGCTTCTACGCTCCGGCCGCCTCCTACGGCCTGCCGCCGTCCGGCGCCGAGGCGCTGCGCCCGCCGAAGCTCTCCTCCGACGCGCTCCGCCCGTCGGACGATCTGCTCGACAAGCTCTACGCCCTGGCCTCCTCGCCCGATTCCGGCGCCGACGACTTCCACCGGGTGCTCGCCGACGACGTCAAAGAGAGCGATTCCTTCCTCGAACGCCTGTTCGCCCAGCCTGAGGCGGCGGCACCCGGCGTCCCAGAACCGTCCTTCGACGCCGCCCCGCACAGCCCGTTCAGGCCGGGCGGCCCCGAAATCGGGCTTCCGGGCGCGGCCGACCTGTTCGCCCCACCGCGGCCGCCCGTCGCGCCGGGTGGTTCGGACGCGTTCCTGCAGCGGCTGTTCGCGGTCGCCGAGCCCGAGGGC
>NZ_BAAGZI010000058.1:0-22192 GCF_054778695.1 Actinocorallia lasiicapitis | reverse complement strand
ACCCCGCTGGCCCGGCCGCTGATCGGGGAGCCGCAGAACGCCGCCCAGTACCTGGTGGAGTTCGCGCTCCAGCTCGTGCTGGGGTTCTGCTGGGTGGCGGGCGCCGTCGGCGGGTTCCCCGCGCTGGCCTGGCCGCCGCTGGCCGCGCTCGGCACCCTCTCCTACGGGATCTTCCTCTGGCACATGCCGGTGCTGGAGGGCTGGTACCGGCTCACGGGACGTCCGGTGTGGGCGCACGACTTCGGGACGGTCGCGCTGGTCGCGGCCGTCGCGGTGCTGCCGCTCACCGCGCTCACCCATCTGCTGCTGGAGGGCGGGCTCCGCCGAGGTGGGGTGACCCGCCGGTAGCTGGTACGAATGGGTGTGTGAGAGTTCGCCCGTTGACGCTGATCGACGACACCGACCGTCTGATCGAGTACTCCGTCGCCATGGAGCGGATGCAGGAGCTGTGGCAGGAGCGGCTCGACGGCGCCAGGCCCGACACGCTGTGGCTGCTGAGCCATGAGCAGATCTTCACGGCGGGCGTCCGGACCGACGAGGGCGATTTCCCCGCGCCGGAGGCCGGGATTCCGGTGCTGATGACGCGCCGCGGCGGCCAGTTGACCTACCACGGGCCGGGGCAGCTCGTCGGCTACCTGATCGTCAAGCTGCAGCCGGGCGAGGGGGTCGTCGACTACATCCGCGAGGTCGAGAACCGTCTCGTCGAGGCGATCGGCAAGCTCGGCGTGCCCGCGGAGCGCCGCGACACCCCTCCCGGTTCGGAACTCCTCACGGGGGTCTGGACCGCCGACACCCGGCGGAAGATCACCTCAATCGGGATGCGGGTCGGCCGGAACATCACCACCCACGGCTTCGCGCTGAACGTCGACGGCGATCTGACCCCCTGGTCCCTGGCCGTCGCCTGCGGGATGCCCGACGTCGACATGACCTCGATCCACCGCGAACTCACCGAAGCCGGTTCCCCACCCCCCGACTTCCCCACGGCGGCCCGCACCATCGCCGAAGCCTTCGACGCGTCCTAAGCCGCGCTCTCCACCGCCTGCCGGGCCACAGGGGTGACGGCCGAAGGTTTCCGGACGCGCGGAACGCAGGCCAGGGCCACGGCGGCGACCGGTGGCCGAGGTCTTCGAGGCGTCCTAAGCCGCGCTTTCCACCGCTTGCCGGGTCACGGTGGTGACGGCCGGAGGTTTCTGTATGCGGGGAACGCAGGCGAGGGCTACGGCGGCGACGGTCAGAGCGCCCGCCACCGGACCGGTGAGCGTGGTGAACGGATCGGCGACGCCCTGGCTGGCCAGCCAGTAGGCGAGTGCCCCGGCGGAACCGGCCGCGGCCAGCAGGGCCGTCGCGGCCCAGGACGGTGCCCGTCGGGCCGCTCCGCAGGCGGCCAGGGCGGCGAGTGCGCCTGCGGGTCCGGCCGCCCAGAGCGCGACCAGGAGCACCGCCCAGGTCAGCGCGGAGCCGGAGCCGGAGGGACGGTTCCGCAGGTCAGGGGAGTGCCGGGACGGGCAGGCGGCCAGGGGCAGCAGTGTCAGCGCCAGCGCCAGGCCGATCAGGAGGACCAGCCGGTAGGGCCGGTCGGGTGTGTAGACGAGGTGGACGGTTCCCCGGGATCCGGCGGGCAGCAGCCACGCCTGCTTCCAGCCGTCGACGGTCAGCGGGTGCAAGGCGACGCCGTCGAGGGTGGCCTTCCAGCCACTGTTCTGGTTCTCGTTGACCACCAGATACGACGCGGCGGCGGCGGAGACCGTCACGGTCCGGTCGGTGGCCGTCCAGCGGGGGACCGGGGCGGGGAACGGCACCGGCGCGGGCGCGGGCGGAGCGCCCAGGGCTACCAGGGGGATCAGGAAGGAGCCGGGCTTCAGGGTGAGGCGGTGGCCCGCGCCCGTGAGGATCGCCGGGGCGCAGGCGCGGAACGGGAGCGGGCGGCCCGCCAGGACGTCCGCGACGTTCCCGCCGGTCAGCCTGGTCGGGACGGAACGCCCGTCGACCGTGAACTCCGGCCCCGAACCGCACGCCGTCGGCAGTGCCCCGCCGTCCTGCTCGGCCGCGATTCCCGGGATCTCCACCTCGGTGACGGTCGTGCCGCGCGGGAACGTGATCGTGAGCCGGTCGGTGGTGAGCGGGGCGAACACGGCGGGCCGCCGGTCGTCGAGGATCGCGTCACGGGAACCGGCGGGCGAGGAGATCCGGATCGAGATCGGGTCGTGGGCGGTGCGGCCGAGCCGGATCCGGAGAGAGGAGATCGTCCGGGGCCGGTCGAGGGTGCGGGTGAGGGCGGGGCGGCGGTCGGACGGCGCGGGCTGCCAGGTCGTCGCCGGATCGCCGTCGAACGCGGCCCGGGCGGAGGCCGCCGGGTGGGGGACGGCCGTCGATGAGGCGGACAGCCCGGTGGCGTCCGTGAGCCGCGCGATCAGCGCCGGATCGGTGAGGATCGCGCTGCCGGAGAGCGCGACCGAGCCGGCGGGCGCGGTGAACGACCGGTCGAAGGTGTTGCCTTCCTCCGATCCGGTGGCGAGGGACGGGGCGCAGACCCAGGTCTGCGGCCCGCGCACACAGGCCGGGGCATACCCCGACAGACCGGTGAACACCTGGCGGGCGGCGGTGGCGGGCAGCGTGATCGTCCGCGCCGGATCGACCCCCGGGACGGTCAGCGTGGCGACGGCGACCCGGTTGCCCGGCACGGTGGGCCGCACCGTCCCGGTGATCTCCACCCGCAGTCGTGACGTGGCCCCCGGCGGCACCGCCAACGTCTGCAACCGCGAATTCGGCTGGATCTTCTGCGGCGCCCGCCCGGTGTCGGTGACGACCGTGACCTCGTCGACGGCCGGTCCGAGCAGGTCGCTCACCTCGAACGCGATCTTCGCGCCGCTCGGGGTGATCGGGGTGGGGAACCGCAGCTCCAGCCACTGCCCGTCCGCCCCCTTCCAGCCCGACGACGTCCACGAGGTCGCCGGATCACCGTCGAGCGCCGCGAACGGGTGGTGGGCCCGCGCCCCGGGCGACGGCACCGCGTCCAGCTCGGACGCGCTCGACGAAGCCGTCACGGCGGAGATCCCGGACAGTTCGGCCACCGAAGGCCGCCACCCCGGTTCGAGCAGGTCCTTCACCCGCGCGTCGCCCGAGTACGGCTGATCGGCGGTCAGGGTGGGGGAGCCGCCGCCCCGCAGATCGGAGAAGGCGACCTCCCGGCGGCGGAAGGTGTCCGTCGCGATGTCGGGCTCCCCGGAGTTGAAGATCACCGGTCCGGTGAGCATCCCGGCGTCGGCGAGGGCCAGCAGCGCCTCGGGCCCGCCGTCCACCCGGACCGGCCGCGCCGGAGCGACCGTGACGGCCGGAGCCGCGTCCAGTTCGAAGATCTCGACGGGGTCGTAGGGCTGGTCGACCGAGCCGGCCGGATCGGTGGCGGGGAACCCCGCGCGGCTGCCGAACGCGGCGGTGCGGCGCAGCCCCATCCCGTCGAGCGCCGCGTGCACCCGGACGGGCCACGCGCCGTTCAGCGCCGCCCGGTCGACGTCATTGCGGACCATCAGATACCGGACGCCCATCCGCTCCAGCACCGTCTTCAACCCGGCGGTGCCCTGCCCGGTCGCGAACCGCTGGTCGATCGCCTCCATCAGCCGCGCCGCCCCCACCGAACCGCCCGGGGTGATCATCCGGCTGGCCCAGCGGCCGTCGAGCAGCGGCTGGAGCGGGTCGTCCATCATCTTGCCGTAGAGGTACTGCCCGAACTGCTGCCCAGGGACGGCCAGGACGGTCCCGTCCGGCCGCCCGTCCAGCCATGCGGTGACGGACCGGACGTACTGCGGGATCTCCCGGGGCGCGTCGGGGATGCCGAGCCCCGGCGTGAGCACCGGGACGGTCGTCGCCGCGACGGCCCCGATCACCAGCAGCCGCCCGTCGAACCGTCGGCCCCGCACCGTGATCAGCCGGGGGGACAGGTGCGCGAGACCGAGGACGAGCGGCAGCCGCAGCAGCGCGTCGAACTTGTGCAGGTTCCGGAACGGCGAGAGCGGCCCGTCGAGCAGCGACCGGACCGTCCCGGCGAACAGCGAGCCGTCATGCCCGGCGACGATCACCGCGAGCCCGGCCAGCACGGTCCCGAGCAGCCAGGCCCGGTGCGGCGACCGGCGCAGCCCGGCCAGCCCGAGCCCGGCGAGCAGCGTCGTCGCGAAGATCAGCCACGGGGTGGTCGACAGGGTGAATCCGGCGGGCCACCAGGGGCTGAACCCGCCGGGCAGGAACCCGTTCCACTGGGACGTGCCGCGCAGCACGTTCAGCGGCGACGTCACCGACGTGGTGGTGGTCGCGGTCTCGGTGTAGGCGATGAACGGGAAGATCGTCCGGCCCATCAGCCAGGTCGGCGCCAGCCACCAGAACGAGGCGGCGGCCGTCAGCGGCAGCCACCACGCCAGCAGCCGCCGCCGGTGGAACAGCAGGTAGAGCAGCGGCACCGTCAGCACGGCCAGTTCGGCGGTCGCGTTGATCCCGCCGCAGCACACGACGGCGAGCGCCGACAGCGCGGCGGCCCGCTCCCGCGACCGCACCGTCACCAGCGGCAGGAGGATCCACGGCAGGACGGCCGTCGGCCAGAACTCCGAGGAGTTGACGCCCAGGAGTTCCTGGGCGCGCGGCGCGAGCGCGTAGGCGAACCCGGCGGCCAGCCGCGCCCACGGCGCACCGATCCTCAGCGCCTCCGCCAGCCTGACCACGCCGAGGAACGCCGTGCAGAGCACGAGCGCCAGCCAGAGCCGCTGGGTGATCCACGGGGTGACGCGCAGGGTGTCGAACAGCCAGTAGAACGGCCCCATCGGGAAGAAGTAGCCGTACGCCTGGTTCTGGACCTGCCCGAACGACGCGGACGGGTCCCACATGTGCAGCGCGCGGACCAGGAACCGGCCCGGGGCGAGCGCCATGTCGAGTTTGGTGTCGGGCAGGATCCGTCCGGGCGCGGTGCAGAAGGCGATCGTGGTCAGCACCAGCAGCGAGACGGCCTTGCGCGGATCAGCCTTCATCCAGGTCACCTGGAACTGCCCTGCCACCTCGGATGACCTGCGTGAGCAGTTCGCCGCTGGCCTGCCAGGTGAACCGGGCCGCCCACGACCGGCAGGCCGCGGCCAGCTCGGGCCGTCGCGCCTGGAGATCCTTCAGGGCCCGTGCGACGGTGTCGGCGAGATCCTCGCCGGGGACGGCCAGCCAGCCGGTCTCGCCGTCGCGGATCGCGTCGCGCAGCCCGTTGACGTCGTAGGAGACGGTCGGCACGCCGAGCGCCGCCGCCTCGATCACCGAGAGCCCCCAGCCCTCGTACCGCGACGCCGACACGTGCAGGTCGGCCCCGCCGAGCACCCGCCGCTTGTCGGCTTCGCTGAGATAGCCGTGCAGGGTGACGTTCCCGTCGAGCCCGAGCCGGGTGATCTGCTCGCGCAGCGCCTGCTCCTGCTCGCCCCTGCCAACGATGTGCAGCCGCACCCCCGGCCACCGTTCCCGCAGCCGCGCGACGATCAGCACCAGTTCGTCGACCCGTTTGTGCGCGACCAGCCGCCCGACCCAGACCAGGGACGGCTCCCCGCCCCTGACGACGTCGGCGGGTGGTTCGCCCGGTTCCGGCGCCCCGTTCGGCACGATGTGCACCGGTCCGCTCCAGCGCAGTTCGCGCCGCAGGCTGACGACCGTCGAACGGGACACCGCGACGGCCGGACGCCCCCGGTACACGCGCCGGGCGACGGGCCCTTCGAGGAACCGGCCGAACGTCGCGAGCAGCGGCCCGAAGTAGACGCCGAACTGGGCGGAGTGCACATGGTGGACCAGCAGCAGGATCTTGGTCCGGGGGGAGAGGGCCAGCGGGCTGAAGAAGGGGATGCCGTTCATGCAGTCGATCGCGACGTCGAAGGAGTCGCGGTGCCGGGCCAGCCAGCCGAACAGCAGCGGATACCGCGAGTAGATCCCGCCGTAGCGGACGATCCGGATGCCGTCGCGCCGTTCCTCGCGGGCCTGCCCGGCTTCGCGGCTGGTCAGCAGGGTGACCTCCGCGCCGCGCCGGCACAGCTCCCGGCACATCTGCCAGGCGTAGAGTTCGGCGCCGCCCGCGGCCTTCTGCCAGGGGTCGCGCCAGTTGACGAAGACCACGCGGGAGCCCGCGGGGTGCCCGTCGAGCATCCCCCGCGCCGCCGTCTCCGCCCCGAGCGTCACACGGGCCGCGTTACTGGCGATCACCGTAGTTGTAGATCTGCTGTCCCGGCTTGGGGTCGGGGCTGGAGGTCGCGGCGTTCACGATCGCCACGGACGACCCCGTCGCGAGCAGGACCCCGGCAATGATCGCCACCATGATGCGCATGGTTTGCCTCCTTCGTCACGGCCGGTCAAGATTAGTGGCCTTTATACCAATGTGAAAAGACTGCTCGATCCCTAGAAAAGGCGGACGACCGTGATCGTGGGGCCCTGGAGGACGACCGTCCCCGCGGTGAAGCGGTTCGGCGTGAACCCATCGGAGATCACCACATAGCGGTATCCGGCCGAACGGAACACCGCGGTCGGATCGCCGGGGGTCCGGAGCAGCCGGTCGGCCTCGATCGCCAGGGGGTCCTCCCTGGCGAGTTCGGTGGGGCCGACGCGCAGCCCGTCGTTCCAGACGACCCGCCGGTCCAGCATCCGGGGCAGCGGATCGAGGATCGCCCGGTCGTGGTTCCAGGCCGGACGTCGGTAGGCGCCCCACGGCAGCGACAGGGCCTTGCCGGGGACGGGATCGGCGTTGATCAGCCGCTGGGCGTCACGCCAGTCGGCGGGGTAGTCGACCGAGCGGAGCGTTCCCATGACCCCGAACGCCAGCATCGGCAGCAGCGCCACCGGCGCGACGATCGCGTACCAGGCGCGCCGCGGCGAGCTCGCGAAATGGCCGAGCCCCAGCGCGACGGCCAGGGCGAGCGCGCCGATGTAGAGCTGGCCGTCGCGGAGCACCCCGAACGCCGCGCAGTGCTCGATCGCGAACCGGAGGGCGGCCCGGCCGGGCGGGGTGATCCCCAGACAGGCGATCAGCAGCCCGCCGCCGCCCGCGTACAGGGCGGCGCGGGCGAGCGGAGCCCGGTTGACGATCAGTGCGGCGAGCGCCGTCAGGCAGAGGGCCAGCCGGAGCAGAGCGGGCAGGAACGCCGAGTAGCCGGGCGGCGTGGTCTCGGCGTTCCAGAGCCCGCCGAGCGACAGGACGCTGCCGAGCGTCGCGAACGGGGTGTCGGCGCGGGCCGCGAACAGGGCGACCCCGGCCGGGTCGGTGGCCGTCCCGGCGGAGCCGAGCGCGGGAAGCAGCCAGGGCAGCGCGCACACCAGATAGACGGCCAGGGTGCGGGCCCAGCCCGCGCCGCGCACCGCGACCAGCGAGCCGACGATCACCAGCAGGGTGAGGTTCATGGCGGCGAACCCGCCGATCGCGGCCGGCAGGAACGCCGCGACGAGCCGCGGCAGCGATCTCCGGTTGACGATCGCGTCGAGCACCCACGGCAGTCCGGCGTAGCCGAGCAGCAGGGCCCAGTGGCCCAGCAGCAGCCGTTCCCCGACGTAGGGGTTCCACAGGAACACCACGACGGCCGCGAGCCTGGCCAGGGTGCGCGCCGGATCGAACAGCCGGGCCATGCCGAGCGCGCCGATCACGAAGATCGACAGCAGCAGGAGCTGCTGTGACCAGGGGATCCAGGACAGGGCGGCGGCGAAGGCGTCGCTGGGGACCTGGCGGGGGAAGCCGCCCGTCCGGCCGAACATGGCGTCGGTGCGGGCCGGGTCGGGGACGAAGACCATGTCGTAGGTCAGCACGAACCCCGGCCGGAGCGCGGGGCCCAGCAGGAGGGCGCCCAGGCTCAGCCCGGTGAGCAGGGGAAGCGCCCGCCGCATGAGTCTTCTGGCCCTTCGTCGACACCTGAGTGACCTTGATGGTTTTCGCCAGAGACTACGGTCTTGTCGCAGTTGTCTGCGCCAAAGGTCCTAGATGTTCTGTTCCGGTATGGTTACGCGCTAGTAAGTCGGGGCTCACACCACATCACTCAGGACATCACTCAGGGGCGGCGAATGCGGCGCGGCGGCTTTCTGCTGGTCATGCTCGGGGCTTTCTTCGTCACGCTCGCCCCGCTCATGCGGTTCTACGTCGCCGACGGCGTCGTGCGTGCACCACTCGACTTCTACGAGCAGATCACGCTCAGGGACGAGCACGCCTCGTACCTGAACCGGATCAACGGCCGGATCGAGGACGACACCCCGCTCGACGCGTCGCTGACCATCCGCGGCGACGTCAAGTCCGGCGGCAAGGAGACGGCCGTCTGGCAGGCGTTCCTGCGGGTCTCGGCCGGCTCCGACGACCTGGCGTTCTACGACTACCAGATGGCCTTCGACCGCAAGAGCGCCCTGCTGATCAACGGCCACAAGAACACGTGGATCGAGGGCGACACCAAGGTGCCGCAGTCGGGCTACGGACTGATGTGGCCGGTCGGCAACGTCCAGAAGCGCTCGTACGAGCTGTACGACGTGTTCACGCGCCGCACCTGGCCCGCCCGGTACAACGGCACCGAGACAATCAACGGAGTGCAGACGTACCGGTTCGTCCAGATCGTCGAGGACACCAAGGTCGGCCGGGTCACCACGCCGCAGTGGCCTGCGGCCGTCGGGCTGCCCAAGACCCACCCGAACGTCAAGGTCGACCGCTGGCACCAGGCCACGAACACCTTCTGGGTCGACCCGCGCACCGGGATGCCGGTCAAGGAGCGGTTCTCGGTCAACGAGACCATGCAGACCCGCGACCGCAAGAACACGGGCACGTTCCTCACCACGGCCCTGGAGTTCTCCGAAGACGACGTCAAGACCCTCGCCGAGCGGTCCGACCACTACGCCCAGCGGATCGAGCTCGTCCGCACGGTGCTGCCCGGTGTGTTCCTCGTGGTCGGGCTGCTGATGCTGGCGGCGGGCGGCGTCATCTCGCTGTACGGGGGAGGGGCGGGGCCTGCCCGGGCGCGCCACGCGGGGCCTGTGAAGCCGCCGAACGGAGTAGAACAGGTTCCGCCTTCCGTCAATGATCTCCTGGCGGACGGCCGAAAGTAGAACTAGAACCCGTTGCAGTTCTACTTCGATCCCGTTTAGTCTCCGGGGTGTGCGGACACGTGTAACCGAGCTATTCGGTATCGAGTACCCGATCTTCGCGTTCAGTCACTGCCGCGACGTGGTCGTCGCAGTGAGCCGCGCCGGCGGCATGGGCGTCCTGGGTGCGCTGTACTTCACGCCGGAGGAGCTCGAACTCGAGCTCAAGTGGATCGACGAGCACATCGGCGGCAAGCCGTACGGTGTGGACGTCGTGATGCCGGCCAAGTACGAGGGCAGCGACCTGGGCGACGCCGAGGAACTCCTCGGAAAACTGCAGAGCATGATCCCGCAGCGGCACCGGGACTTCCTGGAGGAGCTGCTGACGGAGCACGGGGTCGAGCCGTCCACGGAGACCGCGGGCCGTGCCCTGCTCGGCTGGACCGACCAGACGGCCCGGCCGCAGGTCGAGGTGGCGTTGCGGCATCCGATCGCGCTGCTGGCCAACGCGCTCGGCCCGCCCCCGGCCGACGTCGTCGCGCTGGCCCACGAGCACGGCGTCAAGGTCGCGGGCCTGGCCTCCAGCGCGCGGCACGCCCGTAAGCAGGTCGAGGTGGGCGTCGACATCATCGTCGCGCAGGGCACCGAGGCGGGCGGCCACACGGGCGAGATCTCCACGATGGTCCTGATTCCGGACGTCGTGGACGAGGTCGGCGACGAGGCGATCGTCCTGGCGGCGGGCGGTATCGGCCGGGGCCGCCAGGTCGCCGCCGGGATGGCGCTGGGCGCGGACGGCGCGTGGACGGGCTCCATCTGGCTGACCGTCGAGGAGGCCGACACCCCGCAGCAGGCCCTGCCGAAGCTGCTGGCCGCCACCTCCCGTGACACGGTCCGCTCCCGCGCCTGGACGGGCAAGCCCGCCCGTTTCCTCAAAACCGCCTGGACGGACGCCTGGGAGTCCGACAAATCCCCCGGCTACCTCCCCATGCCCATGCAGTTCATGCTGATCTCCGACGCCCTCCGCCGGATCACCCGTTCCGGCGACGGCGAACTCGTCACCTTCCCCGTAGGCCAGATCGTCGGCTCCATGAACCAGATCAAACCCGCCGCCCAAGTCATCTACGACCTGATCGCCGAATACATAGAAGCCACCGACCGCCTCACCAAAATCACCACCCCCGACTAACCAACCCCCACCCACCCCGAGACGCCCCCTCGCCCCCCGGCCCGGGGGCGTCCCCATGATCGCCTCGACCTGCGGCGTGTCGCCCTTTCCCACACCCGCAACCCGTCCACTTGCCGCAGCTCGACACGATCTTGCCCAGCGTCAGCGGCGGCCCTGGGCGGCTTCTTGATCGCGTCGAGCTGCGGCGTGTCGCCTGTTTGGCGGGGCTCGAAGCGTCCACATGCCGCAGTTCGACGCGATCTTGGGTGGGGCTAGTGGCCTGTGAAGTGGGCGGGGCGTTTTTCGCGGAAGGCTCGGGAGCCTTCTTTGGCGTCTTCGGAGCCGATGACGGGCCAGCCGAGGGTGTCGGAGATTTCCAGGGCCTGGGGTTCGGGGAGGTGGGAGGTTTCGCGGTAGGTGCGGAGGATCGCCTGGACGGCGAGGGGGCCGCAGGCGGCTACCTGGTCGGCCAGTTCGCGGGCCGCTTTCAGGGCTTCGCCGTCGGGGACGACCTTGTTGATGAGCCCCATCGCGAGGGCCTCGGACGGGGTGACGGAGCGCGCCGTCAGCAGGAGGTCCATGGCGGCGGCGTAGCCGATCTGGCGGGGCAGCCGGATGGCGCTGCCGCCCATCGGGAACAGCCCGCGCTTCGCCTCGTACAGGCCGAGCGTCGCCGACTGGGCGACGACCCGCAGATCGGTGCCGATCAGTAGTTCGGTGCCGCCGGCCACGGCGTACCCCTCGATCGCGCAGACGATCGGCTTGGTGGGGACGTCCTCGCGGAGCAGCCCCTTCCAGTGGAAGTTCGCGATCTCGCCGGCCCGCTGCTGGACGCGCGGGTCACTGGACGGGGTACCCATCGCCTTCAGGTCGGCTCCGGCGCAGAAGTCCCCGCCCGCGCCCGTCAGGATCCCGACCCGCACTTCGGGGGTGGCCGAGATGTAGGCCCACGCGTCGGCCATTCCGACCAGCATGTCCGAAGAAAGTGCGTTCTTGGCTTCCGGCCGGTTCAGTGTGACGATGACCACATGGCCGTCCTGCTCGACGGTGCAGTGGGGGGTGCTGATCGGCAGCTTCTCGGGCACGCGAGCCTCCTGGCCTTGGACGAAACAAGAACGGATTCTACTTAGCTGATCTCCAGCGTAACAAGCGCCCAAGGCACCCTTGCCGACTGAAAGTGGAACGTGATCTACTGCGGTTCTGGACTTGAGTCTCACCAAGGGAGATCCGCATGGGGACGCTGGGCTTCTGGCGGCTCGCACAGAAAGATCCCGACTGGATCGCGGCCGTGGACCCGGACGGCACCGAGCACCGCGCCGGTGACCTCCTCGAACGTGCCAACCGGCTCGTCCACGCGCTCCGCGGCCTCGGCCTGGAGAAGGGCGACGGCGTCGCCTCGCTGGCCCCGAACGGTGTCGAGAGCCTGGTCGTCTATCTCGCGGCCCTGCAGGCGGGCTGGTACTTCACGCCGATCAACTGGCATCTGACCGGCCCGGAGATCGGCTACATCGTGGCCGACGCCGAGGCGAAGGCGTTCTTCGTGCACGAGCGGTTCGCCGACCTCGGCGTGGCAGGCGCGGACGAGGCAGGGCTGGAGCCGGGCCGCCGTTTCTCCTTCGGCCGGATCGACGGCTTCACTCCGGTCGAGGAGTTCATGGCGGGCAGCCCGTCCACCCTCCCGGACGACCGCAGCAACGGCGCCGCGATGCACTACACCTCGGGCACCACGGGACGGCCGAAGGGCGTGAAGCGCCGGCTCGCCGGTATCGACCCGGACGACAGCGCCGAACTGATGACCTTCCTGCTCAGCTTCTTCGCCTATGCGGCGGGCCGCCCGGTCACCGGTGTGGACGAGGCCCATCTGGTGACGTCCCCGAACTACCACACGGCCGTCACGCAGTTCGGCGGCTCCTCCCTGCACATGGGCCACACCCTCGTCTACATGGACAAGTGGGACGCCGAGGACACCCTCCGCCTCATCGAGAAATACAAGATCACCAACACGCACATGGTCCCGACGCACTTCAAGCGTCTGCTCACGCTCCCCGAGCAGACCAGGGCGAAGTACGACGTCTCCTCGATGAAGCAGGCGATCCACGCCGCCGCTCCGTGTCCCGTCCCGATCAAGCACCAGATGATCGACTGGTGGGGCGGGTGCATCTGGGAGTACTACGCGGCCACCGAGGGCGGCGGCACGGTCGCCTCGCCGGAGGACTGGCTGGCCCACCCCGGCACCGTCGGCAGCAGGTGGCCGATCTCCGAGCTGCTGATCGTCGACGACGATTTCGCCGAGGTCCCCGCGGGCACGCCCGGCACCATCTACATGAAGATGATGGGCGTCGAGTTCGAGTACAAGGGCGATCTGGAGAAGACGAAGAAGGAGCGGTTGCGCGACTTCTTCACGGTCGGCGACATCGGCTACCTCACCGAGGACGGCTTCCTTTTCCTCTCGGACCGCAAGTCCGACATGATCATCTCGGGCGGTGCGAACATCTACCCCGCCGAGATCGAGAACGAGATCATCCTCCATCCCAAGGTCGCGGACGTCGCCGTGTTCGGCATCCCGAACGAGGAGTGGGGCGAGGAGATCAAGGCGGTCGTGGAGCCGGCCGCCGGCGTCGCGCCCGGCGAGGCCCTCACCGAGGAGATCTTCGCCTTCCTGGAGCCCCGCCTGGCCCGGATGAAGTGGCCGCGGACCATCGACTACACCGACGCCCTGCCCCGCGAACCCAACGGGAAGCTGCTGAAGCGCAAGCTCCGCGACCCGTACTGGGCCGGCCGTTCGACCGCGATCTGAGGGACCATGCCCAATCACGTTCTGGAGTTCCCCGGCGGGTACACGCGCAGTGTCGGCCCGGTCATCGGCCGGTTCCTGTCGGAGCTGCGCGACGGCAGGCTCGTCGGCGTCAGGACCGCGGACGGCCGGGTGCTGTTCCCGCCGACCGAGTACGACCCGGCCAACGGCCACACGGTGACGGACGAGTTCGTCGAGGTCGGCCCGGTCGCGACGGTCGTGTCGTTCGCGTGGGTGGCCGAGCCGCTGCCGGGCCATCCGTTCGACCGGCCGTTCGCGTGGGCGCTGGTCAGGCCGGACGGCGCGGACACCGCGATGGTCCACGCCCTGGACGTCGGCGTGTACGACCGCGGCGCGAAGCCCCCGAAGCGTCTGAGGGTCGGGCTGCGGGTCCGCCCGCAGTTCAGGCCGGAGCGGACCGGCGACATCACCGACATTCTGGCGTTCCGTCCCGAGGTCACCATGACCACGGCCCCGTCCCGGCTGGAGTTCGATCTCCGACCGGGCAAGGCCCTGGAGCGTTTCCTCGAAGGGGTCGCCGAGGGCAGGCTGCTGGGCCACCGCTGCCCGGTCTGCGCGAAGGTGATCGTCCCGATGAAGGGGCTCTGCCCGAAGGACGGCGTGCCGACCACGGAGGAGGTCGAGGTCGCCGACTCCGGCACCGTCACGACGTTCGCGGTCAACAACCTGCCCGATCCGCGCGCCCCCGAGGTGCCGTTCGTCAGCGCCTACATCCTGCTGGACGGCTCCGATCTGGCGATGCTCGCGCTGGTCGCGGGGATCCCGGCCGATCAGGTCCGGATGGGGATGCGGGTCAAGGCCCTGTGGAAGCCCCGCGAGGAGTGGGGTCCCACCATCACCAACATCCGCTGGTTCGAGCCGTCCGGCGAGCCCGACGTCCCGTTCGAGCAGATCGAGAGGTTCCTGTGAAAGACGTGGCGATCGTCGCGTTCGCCCAGACGAAGCACGCGGCGGACGATCAGGGGTTCTCCGAGACCGAGCTGCTGCTGCCGCTGTTCCAGCAGGTCAAGGAGCAGGTCGGGATCTCGCGGTTCGACTTCACCTGCTCGGGGTCGTGCGACTACCTGATCGGGGCGCCGTTCTCGTTCGTGTCCGCGCTGGACGCGGTGGGGGCGTGGCCGCCGATCTCGGAGTCGCATGTCGAGATGGACGCGGCGTGGGCGCTCTACGAGGCCTGGGTGAAGATCCAGTACTCCGAGATCGAGACGGCGCTGGTGTACGGGTTCGGCAAGCCGTCGCAGGGCAGCCTGCGCGAGATCATGACCCGTCAGCTCGACCCCTACTATCTGGCCCCGCTCAACGTCGACCAGGTGAGCCTGGCCGCGCTCCAGGCGCAGGCGTATCTGACCAGGTCGGGCGCGAAGGAGGGTGATCTGACCGCGGTCGCCGCCCGCTCGCGCGCCGCGGGCCGCGACAACCCGTTCGCCCTGCACCTGCCCGACCCCGCCCCCGACGCCGCCTACGACGTGGCCCCGCTCAAGGTCCACGATGTGGCGGCCGAGGCCGACGGCGCGGCCGTCATCGTGCTGGCGACGGGCGCCAAGGTCCGTGAGATCTCCGAGCGGACGGGCCTGCGGCCCGCCTGGATCCGCGGCATCGCCCATATCTCCGACGCGCATTCGCCGGGCGTCCGCGACCTTTCGGTCAGCGCGTCGGCGCGCAAGGCGGGGGAGAAGGCCGGCGCGTCGGGGATCGAGGTCGCCGAACTGCACGCCCAGTTCTCGCATGAGGAGCTGATCCTGCGCGAGGCGCTCGACCTGGGCGACGACGTGATCGTCAACCCGTCCGGCGGGCCGCTGTCCGCCAACCCGGTGATGGCCGCCGGCCTGATCCGGATCGGCGAGGCCGCCGCCCGCATCCACCGCGGCGAGGCCCGCAAGACCCTCGGCCACGCGACGTCCGGTCCCTGCCTGCAGCAGAACCTCGTCGCCGTCCTGGAGGCCTGACATGGGCAACCCCTGCGCGATCATCGGGGTCGGACAGACCCACTACACCACCAAGCGGCTGGACGTCTCGGTCGCGGGACTGCTCCGCGAGGCCGCCCAGCGGGCGCTCGACGACGCTGCCCTGACCTGGGACGACATCGATGCCGTCGTCATCGGCAAGGCCCCCGACATGTTCGAGGGGATCATGATGCCGGAGGCGTATCTGGCGGACGCGCTGGGCGCGACCGGCAAGCCCATGATGCGCGTCCACACGGCGGGTTCGGTCGGCGGCTCGACCGCGATCGTCGCGGCCAGCATGATCCAGTCGGGGGTCCACCAGCGGGTTCTGACGGTGGCGTGGGAGAAGCAGTCGGAGTCGAACGCCACCTGGGCGCTGACGGTCGGCGGCCCGCACTCCACGTCGCTGGTGGTGGGCGCGGGCGGCTACTTCGCGCCGCACATCCGCGCTTACATGCGCAGGTCGGGCGCGCCCGACCACATCGGGCAGCTCGTCGCCGTCAAGGACCGGCTGAACGCCCTGAAGAACCCCTACGCCCATCTCAAGATCCCGAACATCTCGCGGGAGATCGTCGAGATGACGCCGATGCTGTGGGAGCCGATCCGCTACCTGGAGACCTGTCCGTCGTCCGACGGCGCTTGCGCGATGATCCTCGCCTCTGAGGACGCCGCGAAGCGGTCGCCGCACCGGCCGGCCTGGGTGCACGGCACCGCGATGCGCTCGGAACCGATCTTCTTCGCGGGCCGTGACACGGTGAACCCGCAGGGCGGCAAGGACTGCGCGGCCGACGTCTACCGGCAGGCCGGGATCGCCGATCCGCGCCGTGAGATCGACGTCGCCGAGGTTTATGTCCCGTTCTCCTGGTACGAGCCGATGTGGCTGGAGAACCTGGGTTTCTGCGGTGAGGGCGAGGGCTGGAAGCTCACCGAGTCCGGTGCGACGGCCCTCGACGGCGACATCCCGTGGAACGCCTCGGGCGGCGTGCTGTCGTCCAATCCGATCGGCGCCTCCGGCATGATCCGCTTCGCCGAGGCGGCGCTCCAGGTCCGCGGCATGGCCGGGGACCACCAGGTCGACGGCGCCCGCCGCGCGCTCGGCCACGCCTACGGGGGAGGCGCTCAGTTCTTCGCGATGTGGATCGTCGGAAGCGAGAAGCCATGACCCAGTCCGAGCACGCCCTGCCCGTGTTCCACCACGCCGACCTGTTCGAGGGGATCGCCGACCGGATTCCCGACCGGCTCGCGCTCGCCTGCGACGGTGAGCACCTGACCTTCCGCGAGCTCGATGAGCGCGCCAATCGGCTGGCGCACGCCCTGCTCGCGGCGGGCGTCGAGCCGGGGCGGCACGTGGGAATGCAGCTCTACAACGGGGTGCCGTACGTGGTGGCGCTCGTCGCGACCATGAAGATCCGCGCGGTGCCGGTGAACGTGAACTACCGGTATGTCGAGGCCGAGCTGGAGTATCTGTACCGCGACTCCGACCTGGTCGCGCTCCTGTACGACGTGGAGTTCGACGAGCGCGTCGCGAACGTCGCGCCCGCGCAGCCGAAGCTGCGGACCCTCATCGGGGTCGGCGGCGCGACGTCCGTGCCGGGCGCCGTCCGCTACGACGAGCTGCTCGCGGCGCACCCGCCGGAGCGCGGGTTCGGGCCGCGCCGCGAGGACGACACCTACATCGTGTACACGGGCGGCACGACGGGCTGGCCGAAGGGCGTGATGTGGGACGTCAAGGACATCCTGTTCGCGTTCGCCAACCCCACCTATCCGGCGCCGGAGACCCCGCAGGGCTGGATCGACCACGCCGCCGGGTCCGGGCAGCTCACCATGATGCCGGTCGCGCCGCTGATGCACGGGGCGGCGCAGGTCGCGGTCTGGATCGCCTGGTGGATGGGCGCGACGGCCGTGTTCACCCGCCGGTTCGACGGCCACGGCGTCTGGGAGACCATCGCGCGCGAGAAGGTCAACTCGCTGACGATCACCGGGGACGCCATGGCGATCCCGATGGCCGACGCCCTGGAGCAGGCCGTCGCCGAGGGGCGTCCCTACGATCTGTCGTCGCTGTTCGCCTATGTCTCGACGGGCGCGATCTTCACGGGTTCGGTGCGGGAGCGGATCCAGCGGCTGCTGCCGAACGTCATGGTGCTGGACCGGTTCGGTTCGACCGAGTCGGGTTCAACGGCGCAGGCCACGGCCGGTTCGTCGCCGGAGAAGGGGTTGCGGTTCGCGCCCGACGTCCCGAACATCGTGGTCCTCGACGACGGTCTGGAGATCGTCCGGCCGGGTTCGGGGGTCATGGGCCAGGTCGCCCGCACCGGCTATATCGCGCGCGGCTACTACAACGATCCCGCCAAGACCGAGAGGACTTTTCCGACGACCGCCGACGGCCGCCGCTGGCTGCTCACCGGCGACATCGCGACGGTCGAGTCGGACGGCACGATCGCGGTGTTCGGCCGCGGCTCGCAGACCATCAACACCGGTGGCGAGAAGGTGTTCCCCGAGGAGGTCGAGGCGGTCCTGAAGGGCCATCCGTGTGTGTTCGACGCGGTGGTCACCGGCATTCCGGACGAGCGTTGGGGCAACCGGGTCGCCGCGGTCGTCCAGCTCCGTGACGGCGAGAAGACCTCCACGGACGAGCTCGACGCCCACTGCCGCCGCGCGCTGTCCGGCTACAAGGTGCCCCGCACGTACGCGTTCGTCCCGGAGATGCGCCGCAGCCCGGCGGGCAAGGCCGACTACCGCTGGGCCAAGGAGATCGCCGCCGAAGGCTGATGCCCGGGCCGTGCGGCGAGGCTATGGTTGAAGCGTGGACCAGTTGGAGATCGAGTTGCGGCAGAAGCTGCGGCGCAATGCCATGTGGTCGGTCCTGCTGCACAGCGCGACGGCCGCCAAGGTCGGGCTGAACGCCACCGACACCCAGTGCATCAACCTGCTCGGCGCGGCGGGCGCGATGACGCCGGGGCAGCTCGCCAAGGCGATGAGCCTGACCAGCGGCGGCGCGATCACCGCGTTGATCGACCGGCTGGAGCGGGCGGGTTTCGTCAAGCGGGTGCCCGATCCGGCCGACCGCAGACGGGTGCTGGTGGAGCCGGTGCCGGAGCAGGTCGAGCAGTTCCATGACTACTTCCGGCCGGTCACCGATCCGGTGTGGGCGAAGTTCGAGGACTACAGCGACGAGGAGCGGCGGCTGCTGATCCGCTTCCTCGACGACGTCCACCGGCTGATGCCGGACCTGCTGCGCGACGTCCGCTCGATGCCCTAGGTTCCCGGGCCCCCGTCCTGTCCTGCCAGAGCCCTGTCTTGTACATTTGAGCGGTCGCTTGGTTGGTTTCTAGGAGGTCGGGTGCTCAGAGAACGTAAGGCCGCCGTCGAGGGCTGGTTCACCACCGATCCACCGGCCCTGATCGGGACGCGCTGCGGCGTCTGCGGCACCCCCTACTTCCCGCGCAACGAGCTCGCCTGCCGCAACCCCGGCTGCACCGGGCCGAAGGACGGTTCTGAGCTCGCGGACTACGCGTTCTCCACCCGGGGCGTCCTCTGGTCGTACGCCGACGCCCGGTACAAGCCGCCCGCCCCCTATGTCGCGTCCGACCCGTTCCGCCCGTATCTGCTGGCGGCCGTCGAGCTGACGGCCGAGAAGCTGGTGATCCTCGGCCAGGTCGTGCCCGGCGTCGCGCTGGAAGATCTGGCCGTCGGGCAGGAGATGGAGCTGGCCGTCGGCACCCTGTACGGCGACGAGTCGACCGATTTCCTGGTCTGGATGTGGAAGCCGGTGGCCCCATGAGCAACGAGATCGCGATCCTCGGCGCGGGGATGCACCCATGGGGCAAATGGGGCAGGAACTTCGTCTCCTACGGGCTGGCGGCCGCCCGCGCGGCCCTGGCCGACTCCGGGCTGAGCTGGCGCGACGTCCAGTACGTCGCGGGCGCCGACACCATCCGCAACGGCTACCCGGGCTTCATCGCGGGCGCGACCTTCGCGCAGGCGCTCGGCTGGTCGGGCGCCCAGGTGTCCTCCTGCTACGCCGCCTGCGCGTCGGGGGCGCAGGCCATCGCGAACGCCCGCGCCCAGATCCTGGCGGGCCTGTGCGACGTCGCCCTGGTGGTCGGCGCGGACGCCGCCCCGAAGGGCTTCTTCGCGCCCGTCGGCGGCGACCGCCCTGACGATCCCGACTGGCTCCGTTTCCGCCTGCTCGGCGCGACCAACCCGATGTACTTCGCGCTCGCCGCCCGCCGCCGGATGGCCCTGCACGGTTCGACGCCCGAGGATTTCGCGCTGGTCAAGGTGAAGAACTCCCGGCACGGGGTCGCCAACCCCAACGCCCGCTACCGCAAGGAGGTCGCCGTCGAGGAGGTCCTGGAATCCCCGGTGGTGGCCTCCCCGCTGCGCCTGCTCGACATCTGCGCGACCAGCGACGGCGGCGCGGCCCTCGTCCTGACGTCCCTGGAGTTCGCCCGCAGCCGCGGCCTGGCCCCGGTCCGGATCAGCGGCCTGTCCACGATGACCCCGGTCTTCCCCAAGACGGTCCTCGACCTCCCGGATTTCGCGACCGACTCGGCGATGACCGTCGACCCCGCCGAGCGCACCTTCCGCGCGTCCCTCGCCCACGACGCCTACACCCAGGCGGGGGTCTCCCCTTCCGACATCGATCTGGCCGAGGTCTACGACCTGTCCACGGCCCTGGAACTCGACTGGATGGAGGACCTCTCCCTCTGCGCCCCCGGCGAAGCCGAATCCCTCCTGCGCGCGGGCGAGACCACCATCGGCGGCCGCATCCCGATCAACCCCTCCGGCGGCCTGGCCAGCTTCGGCGAGGCGATCCCCGCCCAGGCCATAGCCCAGATCTGCGAACTCACCTGGCAGCTCCGCGGCGCCGCAGGCCCCCGCCAGATCCCCGCCCCCACCACCGCCATAGCCGTCAACCAGGGACTCTTCGGCCACGGCTCCGCCACCGTCGTGACCCGTTAGTCCTCTTCTAGTCCTCTTCGTCTTCGACGCGGTGCCAGTGGAGGTCGTGGACGCCGGGTTCGAGGGAGAGGCGGGCGATGAGGGGGTCGAGGACGGCCGTGGGGGAGCCTTCGATGTCGAGGCGGGCCTCCAGGACGGTGGAGTCGTCGGACTGCTTCGTGCGCAGGCCCGCCAGGGTGACGGCCGAGATGTTCAGGGACGTCACCAGGAGGGCGCGGACGTTGCCGACGCGTTTGCGGTCGCATTCGACGTTGAAGACGACCGGGGTCTCCATGTCCTCCTCGGTGGAGGTGGGGGCCTGGTCGATGAGGCGTCCGGCGGGGCGCAGCAGCATGTGGACCAGCAGGACGGTGAGGGCGCCCGTCCACGCGAACAGCAGATGGCCCGAGGCGGCCAGGACGCCGACGGCGGCCGAGCACCAGAGGGTCGCGGCGGTGTTGAGGCCGCGGACCCCGCCGCCCTTGCGGAGGATCACCCCGCCGCCGAGGAAGCCGATGCCCGACACCACATAGGACGCGACACGCGTGGTGCTCGGGTCGCCGGCGACCACGCTGTACAGGACGAAAAGGGTCGCGCCGGTGGCGACGAGCGCGTTGGTGCGCAGGCCCGCCATCCGGGCCCGCCACTGCCGTTCGACGCCGATCAGCGCGCCGCAGCCGACCCCGGTGGCCAGCCGCGTCAGGAAGTCGACCGTACTCAGATCCGTCATCAAGATCAGACTAACCGGGGCCGTCCGACCGCGGAGCGTCACCCCTCGCGGAACGCCTCGACGGCGTAGCGGAGCCGTGCTCCGGCGATGAGCTGCTCGTCCTCGGGGAAGGCGAGCAGGGCCGTCGCGTACTCGATGAGCTGGTCGTCGGTGAGTTCGGGGTCTTCGGCGGCCAGCCGGGAGACCAGGTCGATCAGGTCCTCGCGCTGGTAGGTGACGATCGACCTGCCGCGTTCCACCTGGACGTGCGGAGGCCGGTCGGGGTCCGGCGGGGGAGCGGCGGCAGTCCGGGACGGCAGGGTCGGCTGCTGGGCGGGTACCCCCGACTCCAGGAGGGCGAACCGGGCGGCGAGCGCCCCGAACAGGGTCGATTCGGGCGTCACGGTGGCGTCCGGGGGGATCTCGCCGCCCTCCCCGATTACGATCACGCGGGGGGCGAGCCAGAGGACGTAGAGGGAGTCGGCGCCTTCGTCGTTGTGGTCGATCACGATGACGTCGAAGGAGTCGCGGGCGGCGGGCAGCGTGCCGGGCACCTGGCTCATCGGCATGATCCAGACGGGCAGATGCTCGGGCGCGGGCCGTCCGTGCACCCGGGAGAGGGTCCAGCCCCAGGCTTCGGCGGCGGCCAGCGACGCGGCGGCCTCCTCGGCGGCGGCCGACGCCAGGTCGAGCTGCTCCTCGACGGAGCGTTCGGCGGGGGTGCGCGGCCGGTCCTGGAGGAACGACGACACGTACGCCCACCGCCAGGCCGCCTCCCACTCATCGGGGACGAGCCGTGGTTCGGCGGCGAGCGCCGGGTGGGCTTCGGCGAGCCTGGCCAGGAGCTGGTCGCACCGGAGCTGGGCGTTCCGCTCGCCGTGCGCCTGCGCCAGCGCCGCCAGACAGCTCTCATATCCGGACAGGTCGCGTGCCGAGAGGGCGGCGGCCGCGGCCGTCAGCTCCGGCGGCGCCTGCCCCTTGGAGATCTCCAGTTCGATCGCCTGCCGCAGCGACGCCAGCGCCGCCCACGCCGTCGAGGCGCGCCGCCGGATCCGCACCATCTCCAGCGACGCCCGGTAGCCCTGCCATTCGGCGGGCGTGCGCAGCGGAACCTGCAGCCCGACCTGCCGGAGCAGCGTGACGGTCTCGGCGATCGCCAGCAGCGCGGTGCGGACCTGCCCGAGCCGCGTGTACAGGACGGCGAGCTGCGCGACCATCCCGTCCAGGGGGCGTCCTTCGACCAGTTCGACGCCGACCCGCGCCCACCCGTCGAGCAGTTCCTCGACGGCGAGCCGGCCCTCCAGGGCGGCGATCACGGCGTCGAGGAGCTCGGGGGTGGTGGGCGGGTCGCTGTCGACCCGCGCCTCCGTCAGCAGCGGTTCGGCGCGCTTCTGGGCGGCGGAGCGGAGCGGCCCGCGTTTGAGGGTGCCGCCACCGGACAGATGGGCGTGCAGTTCGTGGGCGGCGCCCAGCAGTTCGTTCTCCTCGCCGGGCGGCAGGGTGACGGTGCGGTTGCCGATGGTTCGCAGCGCCCGGTCGGCGGCGGCGGCCCGCGCCGCCAGCTCGGC